>DAOVHT010000055.1 GCA_030671745.1 Candidatus Nanohaloarchaea archaeon | reverse complement strand
TATGTATTTAAGATAATCTTCCATCCTATGATCCTTAAGGAGCCGTTTGATTATCTCTGCTGTGTATGGTGTTGCAAGGATTGGACAGTTGTATCGTTTTATCAGTTTTGGTATTGCTGATATATGGTCTAGATGTCCGTGGGATATTGCGATTCCAATCACTTTTTTTGTATTAAGTATCAGATCGTTTGGTAGTACGCCCATGCTCCGTAATGTCTGTTCATCAACATTCTCATAATTCAAGCCTTTTGCACTCAGTTCTATCAGGTGTTCCATTGATACACCCATGTCAAATATCACTACCTCGCCATTCACTTCTATGGCTGTCATGTTTTTCCCGACTTCTTTGAAGCCGCCTATTGCATAAAATTTCATAATTTATCACTTTTTCCTGTATATTTTGTATCTAATATATCTTTCTGAGTTTGTTTCAGGACATAAAGAAACGGTTATTGTGTTGTATAATATCATTATTTTTGACTAATAGGTTATATAAGTATGTGTCTGTTTAGTTGTTTTTTGAGAATTAAATGAAAATAAAAAAAGAAATTTCTGAAAATAAGAAAAAATAATGGTCAGTATTACTTCTCTTCTTTCTTTTCAGATGGTCTACTCATTGTGACATGGCCTGAATTGTGGTTTTTGCTATTCTCTTGGGATTCTTTGAGTTTCTTTATCATCTCAAGTTTTTCTTCGGATATCTTGAGCTCGCCTTTAGCTTTGAGTTCTTTCAGTTTGTTGCCCAATGTGTAGATGAAACGTTTCGTCTCTTCTTTAAGTCCATAGATCTCTCTTTCAGGTATCATCTCTGCTTTTCCTTTCTTTGCGATGATAAGTGCTTTTGCAAGCCGTTCGAAAAGGTCTTCTTGAAGTTCTTTCACTTCAGGGAAATGGTCAGCCATGGCTTTAGGGAGATCTTTTAGGTGTGCTGGCGGTTTTATACCTTTCAGTTCAAGTGCACCGACATTTGCCTTAAGGAATGCTTTGTAGGTGTTCATTAAGACCGTGTCCGCTTTCTGTTCAGATAGTCTTTTCAGGAGTTCTTGCATCTCTTTTATGAATTCATCTGTCATCTTTAGGTATTCATCTGTCCTTTTACCTAAATTTTCAATCTCTTTCTTTTCGGCATGTTCAATCTCTTTTGCAAAGTCGTGTATCTTCTGTGCCATCTCACCGTATTTTGCGTCAAGAAGTTTCTTGTCAACAAAATGGAATATCAGCTCTTTCGGTACATCTTCTTTTCCGGGTGGTACTTTTCCTATGAGCATCAGTGGTGCCTGTCCTGCAGCAGCCATTGCCTGTTCCATGAAATGTGCACCGCTTTTCATCCTGAATTCCGCCATCTTAAGGTGTTGCGGTGCGATGTGGATCCTTTTTGCGACGGCTTCGTTTGTTGTCGGGAGCATGCCACGTTGCAGCATTCTTTTTGCAGGCATGTATATGCCTACATCATAGACTGGGATGCCGAACCTCAGGATCTCCATTATCAATGGTTCAACTGATCTTATGGATTCCCAGAACTCTGTAAGGAACATGAATGCCTGTATTGTTATGTTCTTGTCTATTTTTGTGCCGATACGTCTCAGGTCTGCACTTATCTTCTCTTTGACTTCCGGCGGTATGTCTTTCTCAAGCTTGGTGTCATCAATTATTACAAAGGTGTCTATGTCTGAAGTCTCTCTGTGTTTACCTTTTGCGGTCGATCCGTAGACTATGACTGCTTTCAGGCTGTTCTTGAATTCTTTCTGGATCTCTTTTGCGAAAGTCTGTGCAGTCTCAAGGCGTATCTTCTGGCTCTCTTCTTTAGATATCTCTTTTTTTCCTTTTGTCTTATCTGTTTTTGTTTTAGAATTATTGGTTTTTTTTGTAGTTCCTGCGTTCTTTGGTGGTGCTGATCTTGTTGTTTTAGGTTTTTCAGTCTTTGGTTTTGTTGCAGTTTTTTTGTCGTCAGTCTTTGTTGTCATAAGAACACCTTGTAATACTCTATGGTTAAAATATGTTTATCAGTTATATATATCTTTATGTGGGAGGCTTATGGTTAAGTTTTGTTTGTTTTAATCGGTATCTATTTATATTATCAATAATAAATTTATAATCAATGAAATATTAATCGATATTGTTAATATTTGTTATAATTATATTTTGTGTGAGATATTATGGATATATTTTCTAAGTTAAAAGATACTGTTCAAGGGCATATTCCTTCAAAAGCAGCAAGTAAATCTTCGGATATATCATCACCTTCAATGGATGCAGGCATTGATGATATACTGAAATCAGATCCTACTGCAGATATATCAAAATCATCTAAAGTCTTAGAAGCCAGTGCAAATGCTGATTATTCTGGTGGTCTTGACTTAAATGCAAATACACCACTCAATCCACCAAATCAGATTGTGCGTGATACTCCCCCTATGGATACTGGGTTACCTCCTATGCCACCAATTGATCCTTTGACTTCTAATCCTGTAACGTCGGATATAAGTGGTATTGATTCTACAATTAATTCTAACATTAATCCTAATCCTACACAGAATGCATATCCTTCTGAGCAGACTGCTATGGCCCAAGCTGCATATCCTTCTTCACAGGCGCCAGCACAAGGAGTCGCACCTTCTTTTGGTCTTGATAACTCTATATCGCAACCTAGTCAACCGATGTCGCAGCCCGGTGCACCAATGCCACCTCAACCACAATCGTCTCCTATTCAGTCTCCTGCGGCTATGGCTGGGGTCCCTGAATACCCGCAACCACCGAAACCTGTGTCTGAGATCCAGCAACAGGATATGAGCGGTATGCGCAAGCTTGATATCAGTCTTGAGTTGAGAAGCCTTAAAGATCAGATTAACCTTATAATTGAGAAATTGAATGTCATTGAAGAGAGGACAAGACGATTCAGTTATTGATTCTTTGTTTTTTTTGTTTTTTTGTCTGCTGATATCTGTTAGTTTTTGTTTGGTTTTCTTTTATTTTTCTAAACTATATCTTATACAACATAAATACATATATAGTATGTAAAATAATTGTTGTTTACAGATGTTATCGTCTGGGAATTGTTTGCTTTATTCGGCTGTGGTCGGGTGTTTCTGTGGTTTGGACAGAGGGGAAAGCACTATGTTAGCTTCGGACTAATAGTGCTTTTTATTTTTTTTAAATCTTCAATAATAGATATCTTTATGTATCAAGCTCGCACATTAATTACATATGCGCAGTTTCTTGAGACAGTCTTTAAGGCAGATAGGTACATTCATCGTTCTTTATGTGGCATGGATTCTTTTCACTTATAGTCTTGATGTCCAGGAACTTGTTTTCGGTTTTGTTGTGTCTCTTTTCGTTTCAGTGTTCATCCATAAATATACAGAGTTCAAGATTGTGGACCATATCTTCAATCCATTTAAGATAGTTAATCTTGTTGTGTATGTTATTGTATCTATTATTGTTGAGATAAAGTCTCATCTGTCTGTCTCTAAAGCTATAATTACGGGTAATATCCATCCTGCAATCGTCAAGGTTTCTTCAAATTTCAATTCTGATCTGGGTCGTGTCCTTCTTGCTAATTCAATAACATTGACACCTGGTACTGTCTCAGTATCGATCGGCAAGAGTCTTTATGTGCATTGTCTTTCTTATGAGAAGGGTGACAAGATCAATTATCTGTTTACAAAATATGGACATAGGGTGGTTGACTGATGATTCTTGCGTGGTATATCATATTGGTGGCTGCAATTTTGGTCATTGTCCGTTTTCTATTAGGACCTACATTTGCGGATCGTATGATTGCGCTTGATGTATTGGGGCAGATAATGATACTTTTTTTCGTGTTTCTGGCAATCGAGAATTCAGCACCTATGTATCTGGATATTGCGCTCACATTTTCGTTGCTTCTTTTCATCGGGACTGTGGCAGTCTCAAAATGGATAAAAGGAGGTCGCGGTCAATGATATCTGAAATATCTGAATTATTGCTCTATGTATCATCTGTCTCAATGCTTATCGGTGCAGTCGGGCTTTTTAGGTTCAAGGATTGCTATACGAGGGTGCATGCGGCGACAATGATCAGTGTCGGTGGTGTCATGCTGGCGTTGATTGCTCTTGCAATCCATAATTTTGGGACTGTGTATTCTGTCAAGGCAATGCTTATTGTCATATTTTTTGTATTGACCAATCCGGTCAGCAGTCATGTGATCGTCAATGCTGCACACAGGATGGGCATTGAACCTGATAATCTTTCCAAGGATGACCTGGGCCGTAAGATATCAAGGAATGAGGTCTGATTATGTTGCTTGAGATTCTGCTTCTGTTGGGTATGATTTTGGCAGTGATAGCTATAGAGCTTAAAGATCTTGTGCATTCGGTGTTAGTCCTTGCGGGGCTTGATCTGGTGATAGCTGCCATATTCTTTATCCTTAAAGCGCCTGATATCGCTCTGACACAGGCGGCCGTGTGTGCGGGGCTTATCACATTTCTGTTTCTGATAACTATACATAAGACTGAGAGGTTTGAGAAATGAAAGGGGTTATAAGTGCTTCTCAGAATGATCAAAAAGTGATCATGGTTGGGTTGCTTGTAATTTTTGCTTGCGTGCTGTTCTATAGTGCGGAGGGGCTTCATGTCTTTGGGGTAATTGGAAATGGTAGTGTGGCCGATCAGTATCTTTATGAAAGTTCAAATCTTACAGGGTCTACAAACATTGTAAATTCTATAGTCTGGGATCTTCGTGGTTTCGATACCATGGGTGAGGAGATTGTATTTTTTACTGCAGCCATAGGTGTCGCTTTTGCTACAAGGCGGATAAAACCTAAGAAAAAGAGTCATGTTGGGAGGGAAAAGTGATTGAGTATGGATTTGATTGTCAAGCAGGTTACAAAGATTATTTTCCCGTTCATCATCTTATATGGGTTTTATATAGCTCTCCATGGGCACTTGACTCCCGGTGGGGGGTTTGCGGCAGGTGCCATTATCGGTTCTGCATTCGCTCTTCTAGTGATAGCTTTTGATGAGAGGGATGTGGAACATAAACTGACTGTACACGGACTCATAGATCTAAAGAGTGTTGCCGGGTTTTTTATGATTCTCATAATTGGGAAGATGGGGTATTCTATGAGGGTGGTGCTTATCGAAAGTCAGACATTATTCAATCTGTGGAGTGGCGGGTTTACGATGATGATGAATCTGGCCGGGACATTTATGGTCTCTTCAGCAATAATCCTTATGATATATTCACTTGAAAAGGAGGCTTGGAAAAAATGATGACTTATATCGCTTCACTAGCTTTTGTGATCCTTGGTACTTATGCTATAATCTCTAAAGAAAATCTTATAAAAAAAGTTATAGGTCTTGGGGTCTTTACAACAGGTATACATCTCCTGCTGATATCTCTAGGTTATCGTTCTTTAGGTATTGCTCCTATACTTCTTAGCGGGATGGGGCTTTCATATTTTTCATCGACTGCGGTTGATCCATTACCTCAGGCGCTCGTATTGACATCTATTGTAATCTCACTTTCAGTGACTGCGCTTGCGCTTGCATTGATCATAAAAAATCATAGGATGACTGGGACGTTAGAGGCGTCTGGTTAACTTATGGGATTTAAGTCGATGTCTCTGGATAATTATATTAACCCGACCTGATAAATTTAAATATATATCATCTTCCTTTTGTGGAAGCTGTTAAAAGTGTTTTTGAATGGCATATCTGAACTTAATTGTACCTGTTTTGCTTGCGGCTGTGTTCCTTATAACTATAACTAGTGGTAGGCATAGGCATTATCATCTGTCTATTGCTTATGGTGGTGTTCTTTTGAGTGTGATGTTTCTTTTGCTTGATCTGCCCAGACTTATATCTGATAAGATAATTGTATATTATCAGTTGGGTTGGAGACCTCCGTTAGGCATCAGTTTCGCTGTGGATCTCTTGAATTATACAGTATTGTTACTTATCATTTCTGTTGCAGTTGCATCGCTTGCTATAAGTAGGACTGAGATCCGTGAGGATAAGAGGGAGTTCTATGCGCTTTTTATGCTTCTCTTGTTAGGGCTTTCAGGTGCGGCCATGACCGGTGACATATTCAATCTTTTTGTGTTCTTTGAGATATTGAGCATTGCGTCTTATGCGCTTGTGTCCTATACTGGGCGGAAGAAAGCGATCTCGTCGTCTATCAAATATCTTATCATGGGAAGTTTCAGCACGTCACTTATCCTTTTAGGTATCGTTTTTGTCTATGGTTCCTTGGGCACTCTGAACATGGCGGACATTGCAAGTAAAATTGCATTATCATCGACCACTGCAACCATTATCGGTTTCGGGTTTCTTATTTCAGGTTTCATGTTCAAGGCGGCCATCGCACCATTTCATGCATGGAAACCTTCAGTCATAAGACATACTCCTCTTTCTTTAGGGCTTATGTTTACGGCAAGCGGTACAGTAATCGGGCTCTATACTATCTTTAGGCTTGTCGTCACTGTGGGTAATCTGAATCTTTCTGGGATGCTGATCGCTCTGTCATCCTTGACAATGGTCTTGGGTGCTGTGCTTGCACTCCAGACAAAGGATCTCAAGAAATTGCTTGCATATTCTGCAATATCACAGACCGGTTATGTGCTTTTGGGTATCGGTCTTTCAGGTTATGCGGGGGCTGTGTACCATATGGTGAATCTTGCCATCATCGACGTTCTTCTTTTTGTTGTCGCATATGTTGTGGTAAAGCATTTCAGTACAAGTAATCTTGATAAGATGGGGGGGTTAGGTTTTGGTAATCCTACCCTTCTTGTTTCGGCCTTAGTCGGTGTTTCGGCACTCTCCGGGTTTCCTATGACTAACGGTTTTTCCAGTAAGCTTTTGATTTATCTGTCGG
>DAOVHT010000043.1 GCA_030671745.1 Candidatus Nanohaloarchaea archaeon | reverse complement strand
TATATGTTTCAGATATGGGTGATTTAGATTCTTTGCTTGATGGGGTGGGTATGTATTTTATGAAAATTAATTCAACATGGGTACATTTTGATAAACATCCTTTGTTTCAAATATTGAATGAGGATACTTATGGTTCTGAAGTTAACGGGTATTTAGGATTAGGTCTATTTTTTGGGTTTGTTTTTCAGATAAATTTATATAGGTTATTTATTCATTAACTTCTAGTTGGGTAATGATTATGGCGGATGCTAAGATTTCTGAGAAAAGATGGGATAAGGCTTTTGAGTCTGAGATTTATGAGAAATGGAAGAAGGACAAGACTTATCGGTTTGATAAAAATTCTAAGAAGAAAGTATATTCTATTGATACACCGCCGCCTTACGTCAACAGTCCAATTCATTTAGGTCATGCTACTACTTATGCGCTCATGGACATGTTTGCGCGGTACAAACGTATGAAAGGGTTCAATGTGCTTTTTCCTCTAGGTCTTGACAGGAACGGGTTGCCTATCGAGATGGCGGCCGAGAAAAAGTTCGGTGTCAAGCTTACTGAGACTAAGAGAGAGGAATTTTTAGGGTACTGCGAAAAGATTTTGGGTGAGTCATCTGATATATCTACGGAATCATTTCTAAGGTTGGGTATCAGTTTCAATTCTTGGGAAGTCGGCAACAAATTAGGTGATATGTACCATACTGACTCTGATGATTACAGGACTCTTACTCAGTCTACTTTTATTGATCTCTGGAAGAAAGGTCTGATATATGAGGATAAGAGGATAAACAATTGGTGTCCTGGGTGCCAGACTACTCTTGCTGATTGCGAGATTGAGTACAAGGAGATTTCCACTTTCTTCAATGATATCAAGTTCAAGGTCAAGGAGACCGGTGAGGAGATGGTCATCGGCACTACACGGCCTGAGCTTGTGTGCAGTTGCGGTATGGTCATATTCAATCCTGAGGACAAGCGGTACAAGCATCTTGAAGGCAAGACTGCTATCACTCCTGTGTTCAATAAGGAGGTGCCTATAAGGGCGCATCCGTTTGCTGACATGGACAAGGGTACCGGCCTTGTGATGATGTGTTCGGCAGGTGACACTACGGATATCAGGTTTTTCCGTGAGATGGGGCTCAAGCCTGTCATATCAATCAACATGGACGGGACCATGAACAAGAATGCCGGGTTCCTGTCTGGCATGAAGGTGCGCGATGCACGGCTTAAGATGGTCGAGACCCTGAAAGAGAAAGGACTGCATGTGGGTGCTAAAAGGACCACTCATAGGACTCCTGTGTGTGAGAGGTCAAAAGATGAGGTTGAGTTCATCGAGATGAGTGAACTTTACATGAAGCAGGTTGACTTTAAGAAAGATATGGCTAAGATTGCTAAGGGTCCTAATTTTTATTCTGAGAATTCACGGAAGATACTTCTGGACTGGATTGATGGTGTGTCTATTGACTGGCCAATCTCCAGAAGACGATATTATGCCACGCCTATACCTCTTTGGTACTGTGATGGTTGCGGTGAGGTCATTGTTCCTGAAAAGAGTGATGCGCTCTATAATACCTGGAAAGATAAGTGTCCGGTCGGTAAGTGTCCTAAGTGCGGCGGCTCTAAATTCAAGGGTGACGAGCGTGTTTTTGATACATGGTTCGATTCTTCAAATTCACCGCTTTACATACTGAAATACATGCGCGATGATAAATTTTTCAATAAACATATGCCTTGCTCGCTTCGGCCTCAAGGTAAAGAGATTGTCAGGACCTGGCTCTATTATACTTTACTTAAAGGATATCATCTTTTGGGTAAACCTATATTTAATGATGTGTTCGTGCATTTCCATATCCTTGATGAGAAAGGTATCAAGATGTCAAAGTCTCTCGGTAATGTGGTTGATCCGCGTGATATACTTGAGAAGTTCGGGGCTGAACCGTTCAGGTTATGGGCAACAGTTGAAGGTAATCTTGACAGGACTGATTTCAGGTGCTCTTATGATCGGATTGATGGTGCTGGTAAGACGCTTGCTAAACTGTGGAATGTTTCGCGATTTATATCGATGTTTGAGGCAAAAGATGATGTTAAGGCCGAATTCAATGATATCGATCTTTGGATACGGGATGAGATGTCACGGCTTGTAAAGCTTGCTGATGATGGGTTTACTAAATATGATTTCCATAAACCTATGATTGAGATAAAACATTTTATCTGGGAAACTTTCTCGTCACATTACCTTGAGCTTGTTAAGAACAGGGCTTATAATTCTGAGGGTAAATTTACGGCAGGTGAACAGAGAGGTGCGGTGGATACACTTAATTATTGTCTTGATATGATCCTGAAGATTACTGCTCCTGTGTTGCCATTCTTGACTTATAAGATCTATATGGAACTTAATGGTCGTGATATTCATTTTGAGGAATTCCCGGTTGCAGGCAAGGTTCTGAAGTCTAAGTTTGTGACTGAAGATATCGTTGCACTCAATGGGGCTATCTGGAAGGCTAAACAGGGTGCGGGGCTATCGCTTAAGAGTGATGTCTCCGAAGTTGTCATGCCTGAGATGTTTAAGGTTGTTGAGAAAGAGATTATGTTGACGCATAATGTTAAGAAGATGGGTTATGGTGATGATGTCAAGGTTACGGTATAATCTTTGACTTTCATAAACATTTATAAAGCTTTTCTCTTAATTTATGATACAATTGTCTGCTCGTAATACTACTTAGGTAGGAGAGGGCTAGTTCTTGTGGTTTGTATGAAAGTTGATTTTAAGAAAAAAATTACTGAATGGAAGCGGGTCTTAAGCATAACTAAGAAACCGTCTCGGCAAGAGTTTTCAGCATCTGCCAAGATTACGGGGATTGGTATGCTTATGATTGGATTTGTCGGATTTCTGATCTATGTATTCGGCAAGGTTACAAATATATTTTAAGAGGTTATCGATTATGATATTTACTGTACGTACAACTGTTGGGCGAGAAAAGACGGCCATTGATTCAATCAATGTCAAGATTCAGGGTTCATCTGGACCGGTCAAGGCTGTCATGAGTCCGGCGGAACTTAAAGGATATATTTTTGTTGAAGGTGATGATGAGGATTCAATCACTGAAGCATTGCGCGCAGTACCTCATGTCAAAGGTCTTATCAAAAAACAGGTTGAGATTGAACAGATTGAAAGTTTCTTCGAGAATAAGGTTGAAGTTATACAATTCAAAGAAGGCGATCTTGTTGAAGTCATCGGTGGACCATTCAAGAAAGAGAAAGCAAAAGTTACAAGGATTAATGATCAGAAAAGAGAAGCAAAGGTTGAGCTTGTTGATGCTACGGTTCCAATACCTATCACAATCAAGCTGGATCTTCTTAAAAAAATAAATAATTAAATGTTGATTTATTATGGGAACAAAAGTAATCGAAACACTTGTTGATGCAGGAAAAGCTTCTGCTGGACCACCATTAGGACCAGCTTTGGGACCTATGGGTGTTAATATCGGTGAAGTAATCGCTGCTATAAATACAAAGACCAAAGATTTTTCCGGTATGAAAGTTCCTGTGAAAGTCATAATTGATGAGGAAACAAAAGATTTCAAGATAACTATCGGTACTCCTCCTACGTCCCAGCTTATAAAGAAAGAGCTTAATCTTGAAAAAGGTGCACAGAAGGCGGGTGAGGAACTTATTGCTGATATGAAGATTGAACAGGCGATAAAGGTTGCAAAGATGAAGCAGGATTCTATGGGTGCCAAAGATATCAAGGCGGCTGTAAAGACTGTCTGTGGTACTTGTCTTTCCATGGGTGTCATGGTTGAAGGTAAACCTGTCAAAGAAGCTCTTGTTGATATTGATAATGGTATTTTTGATGCTAAGATTCTTTCTGGAAAGACTGAACTTACTGCTGAAGAACTTAAAGCTCAGGAAGAAGAAAAGAAACAGTTGGCTGAATCTACTAAAAAGATGCATGCTGAAGAAGAAGAGAAAGCAAAGCAGCTTATTTCGGGGATGAAAGGTAAGAGTCCTGAAGAGGTACGACATCGTTTGACTGAACAGAACATTCACAAAGATGTGATTGAAAAACTGCTTCCTAAGACATCTGCTAAGGATGATGGTAAAGAAGATACATCTTCAGAGAAAAAATAATGGATTGATGGTTGCGTGATATAATATGAGTGATATACTAAATGCAATAAAGACTGTACGGAAAGATACAAAAGAAAGGAAATTTACACAGTCTTTTGACGTTGCTTTAAACCTTAAGGGTATTGATTTTAAAAAACCGGAAAGTAAGTTTAAGGAAGACATATTGTTGCCTAACGGTCGTGGTACTCCTTCTGTTGTCGGTGTTATCGGTGAAGAATTAGTATCTAAATCTAAGGGAATATGTGATGTATTTGTTACTGGTGATAATCTTTCTAAGATGGAGAAAGATAAGAAACAGGCTAAAAAACTAGTTAACAGTGCTGATTTTTTTATAGCTGAACCTGCTTTCATGGGAAGAGTCGGTAAAGGTCTTGGTAGAATAATGGGTCCTAAGAATAAGATGCCTCAACCATTTCCTCCAACTGGAGACCCTAAAGGGCTTGTTGAAAGATTAAAGAAGACTACACGGATTGTATTGAAGGATGCTCCTGTAATACATTGCCTTGTAGGGAATGAGAAGATGAGTGATGAAGAGCTTGAAACAAACATTAAGCATGTAATCTCTTCAATAACTTCAAAGCTTCCAAATAATCAGCATAATATCAAGTCATTGTATCTTAAGATGACTATGGGTCCTGCTGTGAAGATAAGGTAAGGTGTGATATATGGTTCAACAATACAAAAAAGATAATGTAAAGGAACTTACAAAACTTATGGATAGTTATTCTGTTGTCAATCTTTTGGAACTCAGTAAACTTCCAGCATCACAGATCCATAGTATTAAGAAGGATATTAGGGACATATCAAAAGTTTCGGTTGCAAAAAAGAGGATCATTAAACTTGCACTTGAAAAATCAAACAAGAAAGGTCTTGTAAAACTTTTTGATACACCTGTTGATATTCCTGCTTTGATATTCTCAAATGAAAATCCATTTAAGTTATTCGGTATCCTCAAGAAAAATAAGGCTGAAGCTTATGCTAAAGTCGGGGATAAAGCACCACGGGATATAGTTATACCTGCAGGTGATACAAATCTTGCTCCGGGTCCTATGATCGGTACTTTGCAGAAAGCTAAGGTTGCGGCAAGGATACAGGGTGATAAGATAGTTATTGCAGAAGATTCTCAAGTCGCGTCTGAAGGTGATGTGATTGATGCTGATCTTTCGTCAATCCTTATGCAGCTTGGAATCAAGCCTATGGAAATAGGACTTAATGTGGTCGCTGCATATGAAGATGGTGTCATATTCGATAAGAATACATTAGATATTGATGTAGGTGAATATAAGTCAAATATTGCATTTGCATGTTCTGGTGCATTGAATCTTGCAGTCAGTGCAGGTATCATGAATGATAAGAGTGTACCTGTTTTAGTAGGTAAAGCTCATATGAATGCTTTAAATCTTGCTGTCTCTGCAAATGTTGCAAACAGTGAAACAATCTCAATGTTTATCTCAAAAGCACAGGCTCAGATGAATTCTGTCGCATCCAGATTGCCAGATGATGCAAGGGGTGGTGTGGTCGTAACTGCACAGGCAGCAGCTGATACAACAGATGATAAGAAAGAGGAACCTGAATCAAAACCTGCTTCGGAAGAAAAGAAACCCGAAGAAGCAGCTGCGGGACTTGGTTCCCTTTTCGGTTGAGATAATTAAATAATATTGGAGGAATTAATATGGAATATATATACGCGGCAATGTTACTACATGCTTTAGGAAATAAGGTTGATGAACCAAGTGTCAAGAAAGTTCTTGATGCAGCTGGTGCAAAAGCTGATGATTCAAGAGTTAAGGCTCTAGTGGCAGCTCTTGATGGTGTTGATATAGAAGAAGCTATAAATACAGCAGCAGTAGCACCACAGGCAGCAGCAGCTCCAGCAGCAGCTGAAGCAGCTCCGGCAGCTAAGAAAGAAGAAAAGAAAGAAGAACCTAAACCAGAAGCAGCAGCAGCAGGTCTTGGATCTCTTTTCGGTTAAATCTTTTGATCTTTTTTAAAGGTCATTCTCTTTTTTATTTTATTTTTTTATCTTGTTTTTATTTTTGAGTTATATTGTGGGGTTATCATGTCTGGGGCAGGTAATAAACGTTGCACTAATTGTAAATATTTTTTTCTTGCATATAGACCCAAGGGTGTATGTGAATTCTGTACATATCCAAATATGAGATGGTGGTACCGTACAATTAATGGTGGTGTTCCTGGGTATATGGATCTGGATCAGATTGATGTTGCGGCCTGTAAGAATCGTGTCTTTAATCCTTTTACTTATTTTATGAATTTGTTAATGTTGCGTTTTTTGAGAAAAGAGATTGTTTAGAAGTTGAATAGTCTTGATTGTTTTTGTTCATCTATTATATTTTGTATAGTTTTCCAGGAATGCCTGACTGATTCTGGAAATTTTTTATTCTTTTTAAAATAGGATTTTAAGAATTCTTTGGTCTTTGGATCGGCAGGGTAACCGGAACCTATCGGTTCATTTATCTCTTTTTCTATGGTTTTTATTTTTCTGTCTCTTTTTACTTTGGCCATTATGGATGCTGCTGATACTACTGGATATCTTTCGTCTGCTTTGTGTTCGGCTATCAGGTTTATTTTTCTGTTTACTTTCGCTTTCAGGCGTTCTGGGAAATCTGAGTTTCTTTCAGGCAGGTCAAGGTATACTGTCTCTGCACTGAGGTGGTTTATTATCTCTGCAAAGGCGTTCAGTTCGATCTCGTTTAGGGATATTTTATTTCTTAGGTCATCTATGTCTTTTGCGTCTATCGTGATTGTTTTTATTTTTGTGGCTATCTTTTTTATCTCTGTGTGCAGTTCTTCACGTCTTTTAGGCGTCAGGAGCTTTGAATCTTTGACATCTAGTTCTTTTAGGATAATTTCATCTTCTTTTCTTATCTGTACGCCTGAGAGTGTCATGGGACCTATTACTGGACCTCTGCCGGCTTCGTCTAGTCCTATTATCATATAAATCAGCGGTGGTATGCGTTAAGCTTATAAAAATAAGTATTATATTGTATATATTCTTATCGTATCTTATTGTTTTTTTAGTAGCGGGATGGAATAGCTTGGAGTGTTCGTCGGGCTCATAACCCGAAGGTCAGAGGTTCAAATCCTCTTCCCGCTATGTTTTTTTATTCTATGGCATTATCCATTTGATGAAAGTTGCAATTTTTAGCATGCCTTTTGAAAGGAAAAGAAGTATTTTTGTCTTTAGGCTCGCTTTCTCTGTTGTGCTGTACTCTATCTTGTCACTGTTTATTGCGTCCAGAAGCACTTGTGCCGGGTCGTTTGATGATTCAAGATCTGTCAGGTCTTCAAGTATTGTCTCGTTCAGTTCCAGTTTCATTGTGGCATTGGGGTCTGAACCTCTCTTTATGTCTTCAAGGCTTCCGTTACTGGTTGTAAGTGTGAATACCTGATTGGTCTCTTTAAGTGTTATCTCTAAAACCTCGTTGCCGAATGTGTTCTTTAAGGTTTCCATCGCTTTGTCATCTGGATTTTCTGTGTTTACGTAATATTTTATCTGTTCTACTGTTTCATTGCTTATCTCTATATTTTCGAACTGGCTGTAATCGATAGCGGACACCATCGTAGAACTTAACAATATTAAAAATACCATTGCTGCTATCGTTTTTTTCATGAAGTTATATTGAATTTACTTGTTTATATATCTTTGGAAGTTATGGTGCCTAACTGGTGTTTTTTTGGTATTATTTGAGACATAGTGCCTAACTGTTTATTTTATTATATCTGTAGGGTTATGTTGGTCTTTGCTTTCTCTTTTTTGTTTTTGGGCGGTATTTATGGATAAATGGTGCCTAACACAGTATTTTATTCTTAAATTGTGGTATGGTGACTAACTGTATTTTTCTGTATATTTTTTGTAGATGGTGCCTAATTGATGTTTTTTCCGTGTTTTTTCCGTTATCTTTATTATCAACCTTTGACATATTATTAGTATGGTCTTTGTATGGCTTGTAAATAAGATTGCCGGTATATTTAAGAAATATGGAACTGATATCTCAAATTCTGATGTTGATGAAGATTTTGATAAGGTTCTCCAGGTAATCCAGGAAGGTTTTGGACGAATCAAAGGTAGGTTTGAAACTGTTGATAATGAGATCAATAATATACGTGCTGCAGTTATTTCAAAAGATGAGCATTCTTTGGAGCATGAATCCCTTCAGCAAGAAATATTGTCAAGTAAGTCTCAATACAGTTCCCTATTGAATAATATACAAGGTTTATATGGTCGGATTGATGCTGTCGAACAGAGTGTCGTGGTGGCTAATAAGTCTGCAGGTAATTCTGAAGAGCTTCATCTTGTGTATAATGATCTTAGTTCTCGTATAGCATCATCTAATTCAAAAATACAAGAAGATGTAATGTCTAAAATAATTCCGCATCTAAATGCAATTGAAACGAAGATATCTGATGTTGATTCTGAAAATACTAAGCTTGTCGGAGAGATTAGGGTTCTGAAAGAACAGATTAAGATGTCTATCAATTCTTCAGATAACAATGTTACCACACAAGATAACAATGTTGTATCGCAGATTAACAATGTTACCACAACAAGTGAGTCCTCAGATGTTGCATCCAACATTGTTACCACAGCATTTAAGCCAACCCGGACTGTCATAACTTCCCGTAATCTCAACAAGGTCTTACCTTCAGCACTTATCCCTGCTTTTAATGAACT
>DAOVHT010000065.1 GCA_030671745.1 Candidatus Nanohaloarchaea archaeon | reverse complement strand
CATTGAAGAGAAAGAAGTCTATGGTCTTATAACCATTGATAAGTCTGAGGCTAGCATCGGGTTTCTCATGGGTAAAAGCATAAAAATGTTGAATCATTTTAATTCTATGGTGCCTGGTAAGACTGGTAAAGGTGGACAGAGTGCTCAGAGATTTGAAAGGGTTCGTGCTGGTCTTCTTTTAAATTTTATGAAAATGATCGGTGAAAGTGCAACAAAATCATTTGAAGTTAATAAACATCTTAAAGGTATACTTCTAGGTGGACCTGGACCTGTAAAAGAGACATTTGCAGTCGGTGATTTTCTTTCTGAAGCACTTAAGAAAAAGATTATAGGTATAAAGGATCTGTCGTATTCGGGAGAACCTGGACTTAAAGAACTTCTGGAGAGGTCTGAAGATGTATTAAAAGATGCATCATCTACCACTGAGCGAAATATAATTATTGATTTCTTTGAACATCTGAAAAAAGAGGATGGTCTTGCAACTTACGGGTACCATGCGGTCATGAATGCTCTTAAGATGGGTGCTATTAAAAGGTTGATAGTATCTGAAGATTTACCATTGCGTTATTTTGAGATCAGATGCCGTTGCGGTTTTTCTGAGGAAAAAGTTGCGAAAAAAGAAAGTCTTCCTGATGTCTGTCTTAAGTGTTCATCAAAGCTTGATATCTCTGAAACGAAAGATATTTTTGAGATGCTTGAGAATGCAGCAGAGGATATGGGTACTGAATATAAAGAAGTAAGTTCTGAGACACCCGAAGGTGCACAGTTTATTCAGCTTGGCGGTATTGGTGCAGTGTTGAGATACAAACTTTAGTTCTTCTGTAATTTTTTCATCTTTTTTCTCTGTTCTTTTGTCTTCAAGATTATTACTGTGTCTGCTGCGTGCTGCAATGCTTTTGAGAATCCGGAATCAATACCTATAACAAAAACTTCTTTACCCATCCTTTTCGCTAACTGCAATACTGGCAAGAAATCAGCGTCTCTTGTCGCAAGTGCTATTATGTCTATATGCGGGTTATATATTGCTGAGACTGCTGCTGTCGCGACATATACGTCAACATCGCTTGCTATGTCATCTTTTTTTTCACCGACACCAATCACAGGTTCAAAACCATGGTTGGCTATAGCTTCTATAAGCTTGTCTGGGGCGAATTGATTAAGGAATACTTTTGATTCTCTCACCGAACCGTATGCTTCCAGGTCGTTTTTTATCTGGTTCAGATCAATCTCAAACTCTTTTCTTAAAAGATTTGGACCATCAAGAAAGAATGCAATTTTTGGTCTTTTAGTCTTATTTATCATTTTTTTAATATTGTTCAACAAAAAAATCACCGTATCATTATAATCATTATTGAGATAAGATATAATTCAAACCATTATTATAAAAAGGTTTGTTATCTTTGTTTTGTTCACTTCTCAGTTAAGAATTTGTCTTTTGCGGAACGCATGGTTCCAGTTACACCAAGTGTCTTGAATATCAGATGTTCGTGGTCAATGGACCTTATGAGTGCCAGTGCTGCGCGTACCTGCTGTACATTATCATGACTGCATCTTATGATCCCGGTATTGGTATTTTCATTGTAGAGGTTTGATGGGATCCATACATGGAACTCTGCAGAACCTGCTTCCCCGAAAAGTTGCAGTATTGAGGACCATATCGTCTTGACTGTGTCTTCAAGTGAATAGTCTTTATCAGATATTATCTTGAAGACTATGTATCTCTCTCGGATTTCCATTGTAGGGGGTAGTCTGTTCACTTTCATAAGTATCAGATGTCTTCTTTTCTTATCACTTCAACGCCAGACATGATGTAGTTCTTGTCTTTCACTTTTTTAGCATGGTTGATTATGTCTTCTGGTATCTGCGAGATGCTGTTCAGTGATTCTGCAAGTTCAAGACCTATCAGGGAACCCAATGATGCAAGCTCCCGTCCTGCGCGCATGTCGAAGATGCTCTCTGCACCGCTTGTAATCACTATTGGTGTCTTGTATTTTTTTGCGAGCATGACATTGGTTTTCATGTGTGAGAGCAGATGCGATCTGACTTTCCTGTAAGAATGAAGCACAAATTTAAAATTAAATTCTATCGCTACTGAATTTTCTGTTGCTAGTTTTGCCATCACATTATCAATGCCTGAATCTTTTCGTCCGCGTTCAGGGTGTGCCAGGATGTCCACTCTTGGATTCTCGACCGCAGCCCTGTTAATTTTCGGGTTGCCGCCTGATACAATTATTATGTCTGCTCTGTCCCTTAATCTTTTTACTCTCATCCTCATAATTTCAGGGTCTTCTGTGCTGATCTCTATGCCTGTGTATATTTCAAGGTCTGTCTTGTGTCTTATGATCTCTTCTCTTAGATTATCTAGATTATCTTTATTCTTGTCTTTTACGTGGTCTATGATGCATATCGATGAGAAACCTAGGGATTCTGACATCTTTATGATTTCTGCGACACTGTTCTGGCCTATGGATAAATCTGAGTAGATGTGCAGATCTGTGAATTTACGTTCCATAAGTATCACTTATCTATACTTATTTGTCTTTTTCTTTTTAAATAGATATTTTCTGGTCTAAATGATTGAAAAATAAAAAATTAAAAGAATAAGTCAAATCTAAACTTTCTCGAAATTGTCTTTCAGGAAATTGTTATTGGGTATAATATGGTTTTTCCGAGTTGATCTTATCTCTGTGCTGAATGTGCCGATATCTATAATCTCGCCTGAAACACCTGACACAACTACCTTATCTTTATCTTTCAGACCTATGTTTTTCATATATATCCCGGCCATGAAATTTGGTGCAAGGTCTTTCAAAGACAATACTACAAGTGCTGAGGCGGTCAATAAGAGAATGCCCATAAGGACTGTTATTGCGGTAGGGTCAACACCTAGCACTTTGAGCGCTATTATTATTGCAACTATGTATAGCATGATGCTTGTAAAGGTTGATGTCAATGAGACAATGCCTTCAAGTTCACTCTTCTTGTGTTTACCGTGCAATAATTCTGACACGATCTTTCCGAAAAGGTCGGCAACAAAGGATCCGATGACTATTATTATCACTGCAATTACAATGTTCGGCAGGTATCTCACTATCGCTGAGAATATGGCTGAGATGTCTTTTAGGCCTATTATCTCAAATGCTGAGGACAATGCAAGCAGATATACAAATAATCTTGTGATGTCTGCAATAAGAGTTATTGCGGTGCCGCGATATCCGATCTCTTTAAGGACTATGTGTATCTTGCTGGATCTCATTATGTCGTCCATACCTGTTATCTTGGATAACCTGAGGATTGTATGCTTTATGAGGATTCCACCAATATGTCCTAAGAATAATATCCCTATAAAATTAAAAAAAACTGGATTGGTGTAATATATGTCTGCTAACATCTGTTGAACAATAAAACCCATCTATCTTTTCACCTGCGTGTCTATATAATCTACTATTCTTTTTGCTATATTTATATCTGTCGCTTCAGTCATGCCACGGATCCCTGGGTTTATATTGACTTCAAGGACGACAGGTCCATCTTTGCTTTCGAGGATGTCTACTGCCAAGATCTTGCAGTCCATGATCTCTGCAACTTTAAGGCTTATCTCTTCAACATCTTTTGTGGGTGTGTATCTCACTCCTGAACCGCCGATCTTTATGTTTGCGCGTTTCTCTCCTTCTTTTGCGACCCGTTTGTAGGCACCTGCAATCTCTCCGCCCACTACAAGCACTCTTATGTCTTCACCCGGGTTGTCTATGAATTCCTGTATCAGGACTTCCTGTTTCAGGACTTCCATCGATCTCAATATTGATTTCATGGTGTTCGGTTCCTTGACATACATTATGCCTTTCCCGCCACTGCCACCTTTAAGCTTTACCATGACTGGGAACTTTATTATGTCTACCATGTCTTCTGAATTCTCTCCGGTCTTGAAAAGGTATGTCTTCGGTACATATATGTTATGTCGTGCAAGCATCTCTGTTGTCAGGAACTTGTCGTGGGCTATCATGATGGTCTCTGCCTTATATGGTTTCGGTACATCGAAATAGTCAAATGCTTTCACGACCTGATATCCGTATTCTTTTCGCGGGGCGTCTATCTTCGGAAGAAAGTAGTCAACATTGGTGAGGTCCTGTCTGTTGTATTCGCATTTGATCTGGTCTTTGTCCACTATGAGGTTCATACGGTTTATGGGGACATACTTTACATTGAACACTTTTTTTGCTTCATCTATTATCATCTGTGTTGTGGGTGATAATTTACCGGGAGATGCTATAAGTATCTTATTCATGTGATTTCCACCTCATATCATGAAGCCATTCCAGAACTTTATTGAATATAGGATTCTCTTCTTTTATTGTTGTGCGTTTCCCTAAATAGGACACACATTTCTCTAGAAGATTCAGTTCGTATATGTTTCCAAAAAATTCAATCTTGGGCTTGATGTTGAATCCTACAACCATGGCCTTATCATTTGCTTTCAACAGGTTTATCTGGCATATGGTCGCATTCAATAATTGGGATACTGACATTATGGTATTTCGTTCTTCTGTGGTCAATTTGTACCTTGAATCTTTGCCTTTGACTGCATAGGTATGGTTGCCTATCACAAGGACGCTTATGGCGGTTGCGTCCTTAAAGGTTTCCTGCAATGTTATTGGCTGTTTCAGTGTCTCAAGCGTATCAACAACACCTTTTGCGGATTCAGCTGAATCAAGGACAATCGTTCCAGTCTTACTGTATGGCAGTTTCAGTATTGCGGGATATATCATGGTATCTATATTCTTTTCGATTGCTGTCCTTGACATCGAAAGATATGTCCTTGGTGTCTGTATCTTGTTGTTGTTCAATGAGAATGGGAGGAGATATTCATTATATCCGTAAAGGAGTGATTCGCTGCTCAATGGAGATAACATCTTGTGCTGTTCAAAGATCTTTAGGAGCACATAACCGAAATCTGCGTTCCTTTTGCTTATCCTTGGGAATATGACGTCAAAATCTAACAGATTGATGTTCTTGAAGAACGGCGCTGCAGTCTCTTTGCAGGTCTCTATCCTGATCATCTCGATAGGCGCATAAAGGACTGAGTCGAACTCTTTTTTTGCCAGTTCCATCAGTTCAATCTCGCTGTCTGACCTTTTTTCTGGACCGATTATGCATAGTTTCATCAGAAGTCACTCCCCAAATGAAGGGATGAAGGTTATTTGTTTGGGGAAGTATATAAAGATTGAGTGGGGTGAGGGAATAAAAAGAAAATAGACATTGCAATACCTATTTCTATAAATGTGGATTGGATTACAACAATACTTAAAAGCTTTTATCAGCCATTACTTTTGGTGGTTTTGATTATAGATATTCCTAGTTCTGGTACACTTTATTCTTCAAAGGATGTTAAGGTCAAGTTCTCAAAAGTCGGGACTGATAAGAAGTTTGCAGGGAAATTCAAGGATAAAGATGACAACTCTTACCCTGAACGCGGGACTTACAGCCAAGGCAATCCATTATCGCCGGTATCTGTCGTAATCCCCATGCCTGACAAGAAAGCCATCCAGGTCGCAATTGAGGCGGGTGCTGCGATGGCTGGGTCTGTGGTCACCGCAAACATCGGTGTTGAAAAGATAGTCCTCAATACGATATCAAATCCTAATATCAGGTACATTGTCCTTTTCGGTAAGGATTCGGCCGGACATTTCTCAGGGGATGCAATATATAATCTTCACAAGAATGGCGTTGATGAGAACCGTAAGGTTATTGGTTCCAAAGGTCTTACTCCATACCTTAAAAACATCCCGACCGAAGCTATCGACAGGTTCCGGGAACAGATAATCTCTGTGATTGATGTCCTAGGTATCGATGACGTCTCTGTGCTTGAGAAAGTCATCCATTTCACTATCCAGGAACCTGAAAATGCAATTAAGATGGATATTTCTCGAAATGGGGATGTTGAGTCATCTGTCCTTTTTGATCCGGGTAAATTTGATGATGCGCCATTGAACATCTCT
>DAOVHT010000069.1 GCA_030671745.1 Candidatus Nanohaloarchaea archaeon | reverse complement strand
TCGACTGCAAGGAGCGCACTATTGAAATCAGACCTGTTTACCTCAAGCTTTTCAATCACTTTAGGATCGATCGTATCTTCTTTAAG
The DNA here is from genome assembly GCA_030671745.1 of Candidatus Nanohaloarchaea archaeon. GTDB lineage: Archaea > EX4484-52 > EX4484-52 > EX4484-52 > GLR71 > GLR71. The sequence continues at coordinate 5,628 of DAOVHT010000069.1, read as the reverse complement.
GTTTATCTCAGGCAATATACGCCTCAATGAACTCATGGCCGCCTCTTTAGAGAGCGCATTCAGGTCAGCACCGACATACCCGTAAGTGACATCTGCAATCTTTGAGATATTGATATCTTTAGCAAGCGGCATGTTTCTAGTATGTATCTGGAGTATCTCCTTTCTTCCATCCCTTGTCGGGACACCTATCTCGATCTCCCGGTCAAACCTGCCCCCACGACGGAGTGCTGGATCGATTGAATTGATTATATTGGTGGCCGCAATCACTATCACCTGCCCACGTCCTTTAAGACCGTCCATCAGAGACAGAAGTTGAGCTACCACGCGTCTTTCAACCTCACCGCTGTTCTCACGTTTAGGTGCAAGAGAATCAATCTCGTCAATGAATATGATTGACGGCGCATTCTCTTCCGCATCATTGAATATCTTCCTTACGTTCTCCTCACTCTCGCCATAGAACTTGCTCATGACCTCAGGTCCAGCAATCGAATAGAAACTGGCTCCTGATTCTGATGCAACCGCCCGCGCAAGAAGTGTCTTCCCGGTTCCGGGTGGACCATAAAGCAATACGCCTTTAGGTGGATCAATACCTAACTTCTGGAACAGTTCTGGATGTTTCATCGGAAGCTCAATCATCTCGCGCACTTTCTTGACCTCTTCATGAAGCCCGCCGATGTCCTCATAAGTCATGCTGACTATACCTTCTTCCATGACCTCGACCGCTTTTGAGATGACCTTGACCTCAGTCTGGTCTGTAATCTTGACTATACCTTTTGGACTTGACTCGGCAACTATCAATTTAAGGTCAGACAATCCGAAACCGCCAAGCATATTGTTCACATCAAGCCCCATACCGAAGACATCACCAAACTCTGGTTGTTGTCGTCTTGTCCTGACAGATGGTGAGATCACGTCACCTTTTGACACCACACGCCCCAATATAAGACTTTTTGCCTGTTCTGATGACATCTTCAGTTCAATACCATTCTCAGCCGGTGCAATAGATATGCTTTTCGCTTCTTTCAGTTCCGCATTGCGCACAAAAACCTTTTCACCTATACCCGTCCCCGCATTACGTCTTGTATAACCGTCCATACGTATGATCTTAAGTCCTGCATCAGAGGGATATGGTCTCAACACAATTGCACCCGTCTTCCTCTTGCCCTCAATCTCACAGACATCACCATCACGGAGCCCTAAAGAATGAAGTATCTGCGTATCCATCCTGACAATACCCATACCTATGTCTCTTTGCGCATTTGACGGCATCTCCCCCACACGGACTTCAATCTCTTTAACATCTTTCGTATCTTTTTTATCCATACCAAGCCACCATATATTCCATCATCATAAATCCTTGATCAGATTACATCATTCGCCGTTAATACCTTTATCTGTTCGGGTGTTAATATAATTTCAAAAGTATTGTACTCCACCTTGCGACCCCATGTATCCATATATGCTGTAATAAGTTTAATATCTTTGCATGAGATTATGAAAAGGCTCTTGTCCACCTTAAAGAATGGCACCTCATCCAACAGCCCGCTCTTATAGTATTCATACTCCCCGTAACTTTTCTTTATCTTCTGTCTCCACCCGTAAAGGCCGCGATAGAACTTGTTCCGCTCATAGTCAGAATCAAACATCTTGCTCCTGACCGAAAATGATACAAGCATCGCCTTTCTTATTGCCATATGCATCCTATATTGTTTCAAGATAATATAAACATTTTGTTTAAGAGAACTAAATGATGGGTGACTTTACCCAGATACACCCCGCCCAGTGGTCGTAAACCATAATATAGCAACCCAAACAAATAAATGAACATGAAAAACATACGAGATCTCTTGACCAAAAACAATCCAAATGAAATAAAAGATTATCCCGGCAATAATAGTATTATGGATCCACAGAATCATGCCCATCCAGAAAAGCTTGCATTTGCTTCAGAGAACCTGACCGAATTCTTCGGTGGCGGTCTTGAACCTGGGGTGATAACCAACATCTACGGTGAGGCGGGTGCAGCAAAGACATCATTTGCGCTTGAGGCAGCAAAGTCCTGCATCAATAACGGAAAAAATGTAATATTCATAGACACTGAAGGTGGTTTCTCGGTAGAGAGATTCTGCCAGATGAACGACAGAAAAAAGCTTGAGATGTTGTTTCTTGTCGAACCCAAAAACTTCAAAGAACAGGACAAGGCGATAGAATCCCTTGAAAAAAAAGTCAAGGAGCATGACATAGGCCTTATAATCATAGATTCCCTTGTCTCCCTTTACCGCCTCGAGCTCCACAATGGTGACGCCCAGCCCACAAACCGTATGTTGAGCGCACAGATGGCAACCCTGATACGGATTGCAAAAGAACAGAACATCCCGGTCATTGCCACAAACCAGGTCTACTCAGATTTCGAGACCGGCAACCTCGAACTTGTCGGCGGCGACATACCAAAATACGCATCCAAATGTTTGGTCCTCTTAGAGAAGATTGAGTGGGGCAAGAGAAAGATGACAATGATAAAGCACAGGTCACTGCCTGAAGGAAAGAAGACCGCCTTTGAGATCAAGAACGAAGGCCTGATAGACTACAAGAAAAAGCTTGGGATTTTTTAGAAAATAACAATATATTATAACCCAAAATTACAAAAAAATATAAAGACCAAACAATTATATAATTCTATGAAAACCGAACCAATATCAGATGAAACTGATATTCTAACATTACAAAAAAAAGAAGTTAACTACACCACATTAGAAAAACTTCTTAAATACGAAGAATTACTAACTAAATTTAAAACTATTGACCCAAATGAACCCTGGGAGACCTATCCACTTAAAAAAAACAATATTTCTTTTGAATTTAGAATAAACCATGATACAAAAAGAATGAAAGGTCTGTTTGAAAAGTTAAAGCCCAATTATTTTATATGTCCAGAGGATTATGAAATAAAAAATATAAAAATATCAAACACATACTCTAAAAACTATTTAGAAACACATGAAATAATATTTAATTCTTGTGAATTTAACCGAATCTTAACAGAAACAGAAATAAAAAATACACCCCATTATTATTTTAACGACTTTATCAAAGAAATACCAATTAATAAAAACACAACAATTAAAGATGTAAAAAATGGACTTGATGGATTTATTACACTTACAACTTTTGTTAACACTTGCATAGATGAGATTGAAAAACCCGCAAGAGATATAATCCAGAACAATTACGAAAAATTACTAACAAAAAAAACCTAACCTATTTCTACCGGCACTACCGGCACACCACTGACATCAAGGTTTTTAAATATACATATCCGTTAATTCTTTATGGATGACAAAAAAACAGCCCAAATAGAAGAGATAGTCCAAAAGACAGGACTGAAACACGAAGATATTCTAAAACAGATAGAAGCTAAAGAAAGAGAATTTGAAGGTCTGGTCTCACGAGATGGCGCAATCTACATGATAGGTAAAGAGGCAGGTCTTGACCTTGCAAAACCTAAAGTTGAAAACCTGAAAATAAAGAACATAGTGCCTAACATGCGCCAGATAAACCTAGTAGCAAAGATCATATTCATCTCCCCCATACGCACCTTCAAGAAAGGAGACGCTGACGGAAAAGTCCTGAACCTAACATTGGGCGACACGACAGGCACAATATCCATATCCATCTGGAACGAAGACGTAGAGAAAGTAAAAGACCTGACAACAGAAGATGTGATAGAGATCAAAAACGGATATTCAAAGAATGGATACCTCGGAAAGATTGAACTGGTATTGACATCACGAAGTGAAATAGAAAAGTCAGATGAAATGATCGACACGCAAGAACCAGCACAACAAAAATCAAAAACCTATAGAAACACCACCCAACATTCATTAAAGACCATAAAAGAATTTGATAACGTAAAAATCAAAGGTTGTCTTGCAAGCGTTTATGAAAAAAAGATAGTGCACAACCTGTGTCCTGAATGCAGGAAAAAAACAGATGATGCCAACAACTGCCAAGTGCACGGAAAAGTGATCCCAACCAAATTTCTCATAATCTCAGGAACTATTGACGACGGACAAGGAAGGGTCAATGCAGTCTTTTTCAATGACGCAGTAGAATCCTTACTGCAGAAGAAAGCAGATGAGATAGAAATAGATACAAAGAATACGCAGATCACAAAATATCTCACAGATGAACAGATTTTTGCAAAAGATTTCGAGATTGAAGGTACTATAAAAAAGAACAGGTTGACAGGCTCCGAGGAGTTACACATCCGGGTGGTCAATGAACTTAATATAGGGACCGAGATCAAAGATAATATTAAAGAATTAGAGGTTTGATAAATATGACAGAACTTAATGATTTACCCGGTGTAGGCCCAAAAACAGTTGAAAAACTAGAAGATGCAGGATATGCAGAATTGATGTCACTTGCAACTGCAAGCAGTGGAATAATAGCCGCAGTCGCAGACGTCGGTGAAGGAACTGCAACAAAAATAATCAACGCTGCAAGAGACGCACTAGATATGGGTTTTGAAAATGGTCTTAAGGCCCTTGAAAGGAGAAAATTAATAGATAAGATACCGACAGGATCAAAAGCATTAGATGACCTATTGAATGGCGGTCTTGAAACTCAGGCCATAACCGAATGCTATGGTGCTTTCGGATCCTCCAAGACACAGATTGCACACCAGCTTGCAGTCAATGTACAAAGACCAAAAGAAGACGGTGGTGTAGAGGGTTCTGTCCTGTACCTGGACACAGAAAATACATTCCGTCCCGAAAGGATACAGCAGATGGCAGAAGCACTTGGTATGGATGCCGAAAAAGTACTTGAAAACATATACATCGCACGGGCATACAATTCAGACCATCAGATGATCCTAGCAGAAAAGGCAAAAGACATAATGAAAGAAAAGAACATAAAATTAGTCATTGTTGACTCTCTCATGGCACATTTCAGATCAGATTACGTAGGACGTGGAACCTTGTCCGACAGGCAGCAGAAACTGAACAGGCACATGCATGAACTGCAGAAATTAGGAGACACATTCAATGCAGCCATATATGTAACAAATCAGGTCATGTCAAGACCAAATGTACTTTTCGGAGACCCGACAGCAGCAATCGGTGGACACATTGTAGGCCACGCATCCACCTTCAGGATATACCTAAGAAAAAGTAGACAGAACCTAAGGGTTGCAAAATTGGTAGACAGCCCTTACTTACCCGAAGGAGAAGCAGTCTTCTCCGTAACTAATGAAGGCATAAAAGATCAATAAAAATTAAAACAGACAGAAAAAAATAAAGAGAGGAGATTTTCTTAGAAAATCTCTTTTTCTGTCACAATAACAAAATCGCCAACAGATTTAACAGCCGAAAACGGTATGAGATACCTTCCCTGCTCATCTTCCTGAAGCTGAAGCTCTGCTGTGTGTTTTGTAGGGTTTGAAAGAAGCATATTCATAAGCTCTCCAGTATCAGAAATAAAGGTCATATCAGCTACTTCTCCAAATTTCCTTCCTGTCTGTTCACTAACTATAGTTTTTCCTGCAATATCTTTAACTCTAACATTTGTATCCATAATACCACCATGTATAATACATCTTAGTGTCAAAGGTTTATAAAATTAATT
>DAOVHT010000024.1 GCA_030671745.1 Candidatus Nanohaloarchaea archaeon | reverse complement strand
AGATGAAAGTCCATTCCGATATGGAGACCAATGTGAGCGGGCTTGCACCGCACAAGGATTTCCCTAAAGCGGTGCTGCAGACACTTTCTTTGATCGCTTACAAGAACCCGGTCAAGCAGAGCAATATCGTTGAGGTGCGCGGTAACAGGGCGTATGACCACCTTAAAGAGCTTGAGGACAAGGGATTCATCCGGCGCGAAGCGTCAGGGCACACCAACATAATACAGATCACACGGAAATTTCTTGATTATTTCGGTATTGAGAGCGCATCTGAACTGAAAGATTATTTCGGGAATACAAACATTGATGAGGTCTTGAAAGATGTTGAGGTCAAGGTGAAAGAGGAAAAACCTGAGGTTGAGGTAGTCAAAGATGCAGGTGAAGAGGTCTTGGCGATTGATGGGCGGGATGTGTCATTTACTGAAGATGATGAGCTTCCTGAAAAACTGAGAGAGATTGTCGAAAAAAAGAAAGAGGTCATACTTAAGAGGCGGGAAAAGACCGGGTACCTGCCTGAAGAGGCACGGATTGATGTTCCAGAGGTTGTTGTTGAGAATGTTGAGGGTTCTTGCGACAAGAAGGATGAAGATCCAAAAGAAGATGAGCCCACAGTGCAAAAAAAGTTCAAGAGCGGTTTTGATGATGTTTTGGATTAAAGTTGTATTATCAAAGAGTTTTATTCTAATTTTATCTCGACATAACCTAAAATTAAAGTTACATCTTCTTCAATACGTTCATTATAATATTCATCCACTATTGGTATTATCCCTAAAGATCTAATCTCATCCTTAAAATTCTCAAGACCACGATAATCACAGACTACGTCTGTATATAATCCATTACCAGATGTATCAGCATGGTATAATTGAAATTTTTTGTTTGAATAATATTCGTGAATCATGAAAATAAACTGTGTTCCCATCTCATCTGTTAATTCTGAATGGGGATATATTAATTCTTTCTCTACCATCCACATCTCTAAATCTTCGTCAGTAAGAGTTATTTCATAATATGTTTTAAGTTTCATATCTAACTCTGTGTCTGGATTCTCAATAATCTCAACTTCCATGAAATTAAAAGCATTGTCAATCTTTAAAATATTATCTATATCGGCATAAAATGTTGTTTTAATGATGATATGAATCATTATGAAATAAACATAAATCAAACTAGTCAGGTATCACGCACAACTGATGCATTTATATACTTTTCCGATGTATAAACTTTGTGGACTTCTAATGACTGGATATGACACTGTGCATCTTGGTAAGGGCTCTAATGTATCTCTAAAAAAGATAACGAGCCCACATAATGACTTTATGCTACAGTTCGATAATCTTGCGCGGGTGTTCTTGCGCTCTGAACACATCTTTGAACTCAAAAGGCTTATCGACAAGCATGTAGAAGATAAATGCTGATTTCTGTTTAAATTAAAAAAAAAGTACCCTTGCTGGGATTTTCAGACAAAGTCTGGAAATGAGAAAATCTCCAGATTTTTGAAATTTGAACCCAGGGTATTAGGACCGCGACCTAATGTCCTATCCAAGCTAAACTACAAGGGCATCTGATACAATAACATTGAAGGTTTAATATTTAAAGATTTCTACTAAAACTCAATCATTAATATAAATGGTGATTATATGGCTAAATGCATTACATGCGGAAAAGATGTTACTACAGGAATTCATTTTTCTAAGTTCAAGTGTCCAAAGTGCCTTGACGCAGAGATTGTCAGATGTGACAGCTGCAAGACACTTGTAAACGAATACAAATGCCCTAAATGTGGCTTTGTTGGACCTTAAATCAATAGGTGACCGAAATGGGTAGAGTTGCAACAACATTCAAGCTTATGCCAGAAACGGCTGAAGCTGATCTTGATAAGATGCAGGCACAGATCAAAGAAAAACTTGATTGTGTCGAAGATATGAAAGTTGAACCTATCGCTTTCGGATTGAGCGCACTTCTTGTCATGGTCATCACAATTGATTCTGACGGTGGTATGGATGAGATTGAGAACACACTGGCAGCAATTGAAGGTGTGGGCGATATCGAGACATTGAGCAGTACGCTTGTCTGATTTCTTTCTTTTTTAATCTTATTTTTTAAATATATAAAATTGGGTTTTCAATAATATTACATGGAACCAGAAGACATAATCAAGAAGTATTCTGAAGTAGCCAAAGATTATGACAATAAGGCCACAGATTCCGGATACATTGCATACAAGAAAATGGCATTGGCCGTTATTTCTGAACTTAAACTTGAAGATGCAAAAATATTAGATCTTGGATGTGGCACGGGACTCAGTTCTGTAGAATTCTTCAAGAAAGGCTATGATGTAACAGGTATTGATATTGCACCAGGTATGATTCGCGAGGCTAAGAAATATCCATTCAAGAGACTTATCTGCCAGAATCTGGAGACAGAGTTATCTGCAAAAGACTCCGAGTTTGATGCAACTGTTCTTTTAGGAGTTATGGAATTCATACAGGCCCCCCTTAACCTTTTTTTGGAAGTTCGAAGGGTGCTTAAAGAATATGGAATTTTTGCTTTGACGGTTCCAAAAAAAATTGATGAGACTTCTGGACTTTCTTTCAAAAGCTATTCAAAAGAAGATATTGAACAAGTTTTTAAGGAGTCTGGATTTAAGATTATAAGATCCGAAGAATTCTTCGGGTTCAGAGTATGGGACAGTACTGACGAAATATACTATTATGGTTATGTCTTGAGGAAAATCTGAAAGGTTAGTCAATTCATTCAAAAATAGAAAAAATAAAAATTTATAATATTATATTAAGCATTCTTTTGTATGGACATAGCACCAGACATAAATCCCATTGACATCTTATATGACAAGGATTCTGCGCAAAGACAGATAGATGAAAATGGCTCAATTTATGGAATAACAAGTATTGAAGACCTTATACTTAATGAAAATGATTTTAATCTGGCCAATGAATTCTATCTTGAAGAAGCAAAAATCATATATGGAGAAGATAACAATCTGACTGAGGATGGACTCCTAAAAGGGATAATATATTGCCTGCTTACACCAATGCAGAATTATTCAGGACAGATAAACGGATTTGAAAGCTTGCTTGATGAAAATAAAGATATAATGATTGATCTCATAGATGATAAAAGAAAGCTAGGTGAAACGCTCAAGGATTCAGGGATTATTTTCCATGTCCGGAAAGCGAGTTACATACATAATCTCCATAAAAAATGGGATGGGAAAAATGTATTGCAAAGCATCAATGAAGGCATAAAAAATGATAGGGATAATGAAATCCATCTTAGAAAAAACATGATATCAGAGATCAAAGGTTTTGGAGAAAAAACAGCATCAATATTTTTAAGGATGTGCGGTGCGGAATTTCTGATTCCTGTTGATTCCTGGATGGTAGAGATGCTTTCGTTCCATGGTTATCCTTGTGAAATGCCAAGAACAAGTGTTGATAGGGTACGTTGGGGTCAAGAAGGTGTCATATCCAGAAAACTAAGAAAAAGAGGATTAAAGGGTAAACCATATAGAGAAGCAGAAGAATATGCATTTGACCTTGCTGAAAAATATGATGTTCCTGGATATCTTCTTCAACTTGCATTCTGGACAAAAAAATCAACATATAATATGGTCGAACAATAATGTTTTCAATTTAATCTTCTATTCTCGGTTCAACTCAAATCCTCTTGCTCAATCCTTTCCAGAAGTCGTCGCTCTTGATCTTCAGGAGATCTTTGCCCTCGACCAATGAATAGTTCTTTACGATCTCTTGCGCCAGGTTCTTTGGTATCCCTTTATCTGCGAGCGCTTTCACATCGCAGTCAAAGAATGATTCGAGCATTGATGTTATGTCAAAATGCTTGCACCTGACCTCAGCCACCATACTGTCACCCTCAAACCAGATGTCCTCATACTTGTCCTCAAAGTTGTCCCTGTTCTTTTTCGGGTCAAAGATGCGCGGGCCTGTCATCTTCCTGAATCTAGGTACGGTCTGGTTCAACAATTCAAAAGCTATACCGCAATCGTCATTGCCGAATTCCCAGGAGGAAAGTATTACGAAACCTTCGTGTTCCAGAATGTCTGAGATGCGCCGTCTGAACCGCCGTAATTGTGGATATAATATGTCATCAATCAGGTCAGGTCTTTTGAAATTGATTGCAATGTGGAATGTGCCGCGCTCTTTTGCAGATCGCAGTATCTGTCTCTGGTCTTGCGGTTTCTCAATCTTGAAAAAGTAGTCGATTGACGGATTGTCCATGAACTTTCCTGCGAAATATATGAATTGCGCAAGCTTGTCTTTCGATAGGACCGCGGCAACGTTCCGGTTCTTGTCGGTCGGGTCTACGAAAATCAATGGCTGGTCCTTGAATTTGGCTTGTACAGTCTTATATTCTGATTTCTTGTAATTGTTCTCAAGATCCATGATCTCTTGATATTTCCATTTCTGTGCGTGTTCCAATAGATTATTGAAGGTCTTGCACCTAAGTATCAGAAGTTCGCATAAGTATCCGGAAAAACCTGTGGTCTTAAGGTCCGAACCGTAGACATTGATTGTCTTCATGAATTTTTTCAAGAGACGCACATCATCCGGATTTTTTAGGTTATCAAGGACATATCGGGTGTGGAAGGGTGTGCGGTCGACTGCAGAGATAAGCTTTTTTGTTGAAGTAATCTTGTAGGCAGGCACTATCTCAACATCGAAACTGCCAATCTTTCCTTTTGTGTATGGGTGCTCGGCGTAGCTTACCTGAGGTTTTCCACCGAACTTCTTGAACACACTTTTACCGATCAGCAGACCTTTGGTTTCCAGAACTTCCTTTTTTGTGCTGGAAGGGAAAAATATGAATATGTCAAGGTCTTTGTCGCCTGCAATGAATGTGTTCTTGGCAACTGAACCCATAAGCCGCGCTTCAATTGAAAATTTCTGCTTTATGAATTTCCGTATGTCATCAAACATGATCTGGTTCGACACTACCTCTTCTGCAGTAGGACTTATCTTTTTCAAGGTGTGAGCGAAAATGGTTTTTGTGACTTCCATGAATATATATTGGGTAGGACGGGTTTATATTTATTGGTGGATTTCTATTTTGAAGAGTTGTTAGGCACCAATTCTTATATATATGACCGGTAGCCAAATAATATTAACTATTATAATTAAGGTGTTTTCAGATGGTGACAAAAGCAAAAAAGACAACAATCAACAAGAAAAAGACTACAGTTGCGGCTGCAAAAAAGACAGCTGTGAAAAAGACTACTAAGAGAGTAAGTACAGCCAAACCAAGAGTTGCACAGAAAAAGGTCGTGAAGAAAGCGCCAAGGACGGTCAAAAAAGTAACCCTGCCAAAAGTCAAGGTCAAGACAAATACTATCGGGCAGATAATATATATGATAATTATCATAATATTCCTTACATTTATGATACTCAAATACCATGAAATAATCTGATTGATATGTTTCTTCGAAAAAAGATGATCAAAGGCCATGAATACTGGTATCTTGTAGAGAACAAATGGATAGACGGCAAATCAAAACAAAGAGTTGTCAGGTATCTCGGTAGCCGTGGCAGTTTTGAGATGGGTGAAGTCGTAAGAGAGATTGAGAAAGATAAACAGGCAAAAAAAGAGAAAAAACTTAAAATGCAGGCAAAGAGTTAAATAAGTTCAATGAACTATTTTTTCTATGAAACAAATACTCAATCTTGTCATAGACAAGGCAGTCTGTGAAAAGAAGAAACAACCATTCGGTCCGATACAGATCTCAAGCAATAATCAGATTACAGGGATATCTAAGGAAGAACTGCCAGATGGAAGTTCAGGGCTTTCTGTAACATTCAAATATACTACAAAATACCTAAGCAAAGATATTGATATAGGTACTATTGAATTATCTGGAAAGGTCTATTACAATGGTGAAGGCCATAAAAACATCTTAGACCTGTGGGAAAATGAAAAAAAGATGGAACCCGCAGACTCAGCCAATATCATAAACATAATACTCTCTGAAGCATCAGTCATGGCTGTCATAATGGCAAATCAGATGAGACTGCCACCGCCAATACCGTTGCCAAGAGCCAAAGCCACAAAAAAAGAGGCAAACACAAGTTATATTGACTGATTGTGATTACAATCAGAGTTATATAGTTTAACAGACATATCATACTATATAGTTCATAAAAATACTAAACATATAAATAGGCAAGCAACAAAATAGTAGAGTAATAAAATCTGGTGGTTAAAATTAATGAAAATGATAGTAATATGACTGAATTATTTATGCACATAAAACCAGTACATATACTGATTGCATTACAGTCAAGCAGCGAGAATTATGCATCAACTGTAGCAAAGATCGTTGATTGTACCTATTCACACACCATGAAGATCCTTGAAGCGTTCCACAATGATGGTATGGTATCTTTTGAAAAGAAAGGTAGGGTCAAGTTTGTCAGTTTGACCGATAAAGGTAAAATTATCGCAAAAGATTTTGAAAAGATAGTAAACAAACTTTAGACTGTTATTTTATTTTTATCCTTATTTCTTCGGTAGAAGATTGCCTACAAGGACAGCTATCTTCTTGCCATCAAATCTACCTTTAAGTCTGGACATCGACATACCGATTATCGCGCCCATCGGTGCTTTTGGATTTTCTGTGATGATCTTATTTATTGTATCTTTTACCTCAGATTCTGTCAAGGGTGCAAGATTGTAATTGGTTATTATCTCAGCTGCAAAAAGTTCGGGATGCTTGACTTTTATCTTTACAAATTGTGCGATTGTGTCTTTCAATAATTGACCTTTAGAAATTTGCGCAAACATGTCATCAAAATCTGTCTGGGATAATTTTGATATGTCAATATTCTCTCGTTTTTTCAGGTCAGACAATGTATTTATGAAAAAGTTCGCTATGTCTTTCGCATCAATATTTTTGTTATTTTTCGATATTGTCTCAAAATATGCGAGGTAAGAGGAGGATATTATGGTTGATGCCAGTTCGGAATTCAGTTTCAGGTCGCTCTCGAACCGTTCTCTTTTGGATTCAAGAGTTTCAGGCATGTCTTTTCTTATTTTTGTTAAGTAATCGGACGTGATTATCATCGTGGCTACATCAGTTTCAGGGTACATCCTGTGTGCACCAGACAATGGTCGGGCATAGCTTGAGGTTGCGGTTACATGATTTGGTATCCGTGTCTCCTCAGGGACGCCAACAAGACAGTACTTGGTTCTTTTTATCACAGCACCGATTGATTGCTCTGCGATTGTCTTTGTCTCGGCAATTATGAGTATAAGGTCGTCATCTTTAGCATCAAGCTTTTCTCTCAATAGATTGAATTCATGGGCAAGGTTGTATTTTGACAGGTCCTCATCAGTGTGGATCATGCCATTTGAACCGAATGATTTTGCATATTCTGCAAGTTCGCGGCCGAATGTCTTTTTCGGACAGACTTCGCGTTTCAGGATTCCGTTGAACCCTGTCAATTTTGTTGCAAGGACTATTGCATTTCGTCTTATCAGGTCAGATATCACCCGTGATTTTGTGTTGACGAAAATGTCTGTCACGTCAACGGGTACACTGTCTATCTTTTTGATGCCTCTGTCTTCAAGCTCGGATTTTAGGTCGAGCAAGAATAGGTGGCGCCTTACCTCATTTTCAGTAATCAGTCTTATCCGTGACAGGTCTTGCCAGCCCTTGATCTCGGTCCGGGCGCCATTGAATACTGATATGTTTATGTCCTGACGTATGGTACCTATACCCCTTTTTGTTTCAGGGAATGACCTTAACAGGCTCCCTATCTTTGCGGCTGTCTCTTTTACGTGGTCTGCGTCTTTTATGTCGGGTGCTGTGCCAAGCTCGATCAACGGGATGCCCAGACGACTTAATGAATAATGTACCTTGTTTCCTTGCTTCTCCATTATCTTTGAGGCATCTTCTTCAAGGGACATGTTCTCAAGGTATACCTTACCTCTTGAGGTCTCAAGATATGAGTTATCGTTTCCTGTGGCGACCAGTGCAGTCCTCTGGAAACCGCTCGTTGCAGAACCGTCAGTCACTGTCTTTCGCATGACGTGGATCTCATCAGGTATGTCCATGTCGAGAAGCATTGCAAAAAGGAGTGCTGTCTTTTTAGCTTTTTCATTTATGTCATGTGGCGGTTCGGCATCCATCTCAACAAGGCATGCCTCACCCTTGTAGGCGTGATAGATGAAGTTACGTTTCCTTAACGACTCAAAACGTGCTGATGCGTCGACTGTTCCTGTCTCGCCCGCAACCGGTCTCAGGTGACGTCTGATCTCTGTAAATTCGCCTTTTTCTGCGAATGCGCTTGAACAGTTGCAGAATAGTTTACCTGTGTCCAGGGCCTGATGAATCTCAAGACCGCATTTGAACCCAATACTCTTGTAATCTATATCCATAACCATCAACTTCTCTTGGAATCTATGATCTCTTTATTATAATTGTCGGCAAACATGTTTAAAAAATGTATCTTTTCCCGGGCAAGATCAAAACCTTTTCTTGTGGTGAACCAGGTCTCCATCTGAGGAAGTATGTTCTTGTTTATGATCTCTAGACCTGTCTTCACACCCCAGGTCGAGAATATCCGCGAGATGCCGATCGCACCGAGACGATCCAGGTGGTCTGCCTCAAACAGGATGCGCATCTCAATTGACGGGTTGTCAGGCAGCTGTTCGTGAGCCACTATTGTTGATGACACCTTGTCTATCACTTTGTCTGACATGTTGATCTTTTCAAGAATCTCTTTTGCTTGGATTGATGATTCTTGTGCATGAGTCTTTAAAGTTTCTGTGTTTAGGTCACGATTGTACCAGCAGATGTCATGAAGCCAGGCGGACATGACAAGGATATCCATATCCACATCTTCAGTGGTGGCTATTATCTTTGAGTAGTCCACCACACGTCTTGTGTGCGCCAAGAAATCTGGTTTTTCAGAGAGTGCTTTGGTCACGTAAGAAATTATGACTGATTCCATCTATAATACATCCCCTTGCTTTTTTGCATTGGTTACGAATTCTGTAACTAACCTATAATCGTATTCTATCATATTTTTTGTCTTGTCGAAAAATAGTGATCCGTATTTCTCTTTTATGAAGTTGTCTATTGAACCTATCATCTCTTCATCTTTCAGGTTCTGTTCTTTCAATGAAATAATCAGTCTTATCAGACCGATCGATGATATGTCTTCAGAAGCTTTAGCATCATAGAATATCTTCTCTTCAATCGTCTTTGGCCGTTTTGAGGTGTCCCAATTCTTTGGGTCGCTCAACATTATAATTTTCGTGACCTGAATCCTTAATTCATCAGGACAACCTATCCTTTTCAGTATCAGGGATGCTTTGTCTGAACTTTCAACAGAGGTGGACTGTCTATCTTTTGTCGATATTGCATGAAGATAGGATGCTAGAATTACTGTTGTTTTTTGTGCACCTAACTTGTCTGCGAGAGATGTCGCCTTTTCTTTTATGCGTTCTGTGTACGGCAGACCGTAAAATGTATCGTCACCAAGCTCTTTAAGTGCTATAGCTTTTGCTTTTAGTATTGCTGCATCCATAGATAGATTTAGGGCCTATATATTATAAATATTGTTTGGTGCAAGAATAGATAATGTATTGAATTAAGCTTTAAGAATTCTGTTTCTTTAGGGGGTGGACGATGAGGGATGTGTATAGAATTGTTATTTCTCCCCCATCAAATCCAGGGTTTTAAAAAACGTTTGATTATAATGGGTGGAACAACTATAAAAACTTAATGGTACCAAAATGGATATTTCTTGAGAGGCATCAGTATAAAAATGATTTAGGTACTAATTTTTCAGAGAATTCACCGGCAAGATCGGTGAGCATCAGATTCTTTATTTCATCCTTGTCTTCTGTCCTGCCCAAGACACATCCTAACTTGACGTAAGCCGTCTCGGGAAGCATGTCTCTTGCAAATATCACGCCTAGCTTTTCCATCTCGACTGCGCTCCTGTAGACGTGTGCATGGGTTGTGCCGTAAAGTGTCTGGGAGGCGCTTATAAGAGTTATATTCTTGTCTTGTGCGCGTTTTAGTGCTTTTATCCAGGATAAGTTCTTGTCCATTGTGTCTATGGGCACATGACCTAATGCTGGCGTGTTAAGGACAATTCCCTTGTAACCTTTGTCGATGTGATAGTCCAATATTTCAGGATTGATCCCTGCATAGATGTTTATCATTGCAATGTTTTTCTCAAACCGTGTGTCTGCTGTTACCTTTTGTCTGTTGTCTCGTTTTTTATAATTGTTGTCTATTATGTCAAGCTTTCCGCAGGCATATATTGTACCGATAGGCAATGTGTTGATCGGTCTGAAGGCATCACGTCGTGATGTGTGCATCTTCCTCACTTTTGTGCCACGGTTTATCAGGCAGTAATCATCGTTCATCGTTGCGTGCATGACGATTGCAACCTCTGCAATGTTTCCGGTTATGTATCTTGCTGCACATACTAGGTTCATTGCACCGTCAAAGCTTGCACGGTCGGGGGATCTTTGGGCACCGACCAATGCCACCGGTTTCTTTAGGTCAGGCAGCATAAAGGACAGGGCTGCGGCGGTGTAGTGCAAGGTATCAGTACCGTGCGTGACAATTACTCCTTCTGCGCCGCTGTTCAATTCTTTCTCTACCAGTTCTGCAATATTCTGCCATTCGGATGGTGTCATGTCCTCGCTTGCGATCCTGAACGGAGATAGGATAGATGTAAGATTGATTATGTTTTTCAGTTCGGGTGTTGTGGTCAGGATCTCTTCGGGTTCCATGAGCATATAGACCGCTCCTGTCTTGTAATCTACTCGGGAAGAGATTGTTCCGCCTGTCGCTATCAGCGATGCTTTTGGTTTTTTCTTGTCGAATACGAGTGTTTTTATGTCTCTTTTTTTTCCAAGCTCGTAGTTCTCTTCGGATATCAGGTCATCGGAGGTCTTTTTGTCTGACTTCTTTATGGTCATATCGTCTGTCACTTTAAGACCTATGTTGTAACCGCTGTCAAGCTTAAGTGTTATTATGTCTTTTGCACTGTCATCGGCATTCGGAAGAAGAAGGCCTTCTGTGGTCTTGCTGCCCTCTGTGACTTCAAGCCTTGTGCCTACGGTTATCTTCTCTTTTTCAAGCATGGCTTTTATTTTTTTAGAATACATAAATATCAACAAAACTGTAACTATTATATTTCCAATAACTTGAATATAAGGAAAAAAGAATATATATCTTTCTTTTAAACAGATAAAATCAATTTATTTCTGTGCCTCTGATCGTGACAGATTTTGTGGGGCATTCTGAAGGTATGACACGGATCGATGATATCTGAGGTATTGCGATAGAATCAATCTGTTCAATCACTGGTATCTCGTCACCTGGATAGGCCTTGTAAGATGTTTCAAAAAGCACCGAATTGGAATTGTTTCCTATGACACGTATCTTATCTATTGTCAGTGTCCTTGTGCCTGTGTTCTCGATTGTGAACTTAATCTTTTCAGTGCCGGATGCGTTGTAATATATATTCCTTACGTTTATGCTCGCATAGACACAGCCTGCATCTGAATTGTTGACTGCATGTTCGGTCTGGGATTTTGCAGTGTCGATCATCCAGGAACCGACAAAACCACCGACCACCATGGTGAACAGTACCATCAGCACCATCGCCAGGAAGGTTGACATTGCAGTTCTTTTTTTGTTTATCATAATTCATCAGCTTGAATTCTTGTCTATGGTTCTCTTTAGGTATAAGGTATATAAATATTAAAAATGGTTATTGTAATTTACAACTTCTATCTGCATGAAGTCTTGTCCACCTTCCAAAGTGAAATAGATGTCATAGTCCGATATTGACTGGTTGACGTGCGCTATTATCCGTCCACGCATGAGACCTGACCCGGTGTTCTCTGCCAGAGTATAACCGTTCCCTGATTCCTGATCAGGATCATTATCCACCATGATAGTCAGGTTTGCAGGAAGATAGGTCTCTGTGTCCTTAAGATACATCGAAGTCATAAGCTGGGAAGAATTTATAGATACGAAATCGGTTGTGTTCCCTAGTTTAGGAAATACTATCTTTTCGTGCTCATTCTGCATGATGAAATGGGTGCCGTTATCTGTGACGTCAACATTTGCGTTTGATGATATGTAAAGGTTGCCTATCTTTGTCTTTGTACGTGGAGATATTATCTCTGATTCGGTCTCAATAAGATAATATATCCTGTCGGACTCATTGTCAATATATAGTTCGCCTTTTTTTATCTGGATCGGAACCACTCGCGCTGAACCTTTACCTTGTTCGGCAATCTCAGTTATGACCTGGTCAATACTTAAAAGTGTGGCTTTTGCCTGGTCAATGGCTGATGCATCTTCCATGTTTTCAATTGCGGGCATACCTATCTGCATGACGGCGATTATTGCCACATTGACTATTGCAATATACATCACACCTGAAAGAAGAGGAGAGATACCTTTTCGTCTGACCATATTGATATTTGTATTGGGTCATATATAAGATTAATTGAAAAATAGGCTCTGCCTTATGTTATCACCTGACAAAAAGCGTATGTTCACTGCGGAGAATAGGCGTAGGGTCATGTTTGTTTCATCTGTATTGGTCTTTGTGGAGGTACCATCATAATAAGATAATGTGTAATTGAAAGTCATGTTATCAGGCACATCATCAAAGGTCATAGTCACTGAATCTTTATGCGGCAGGAATGCTGTTGATTTAGTGGTGCCTGCAACAGTTATCTCGGCTGAATCAATCATAGCTTTATTGTAATTTATCAGGGTTACATTCAAGTCATTGCCTACAGGGAGTGCAATCAGGTAATATCCTGAATATTTTATGTTCCGCTCAAGTGCCATATTATCTAAAAAGGACATATATTCTAT
Source organism: Candidatus Nanohaloarchaea archaeon (assembly GCA_030671745.1). Lineage (GTDB taxonomy): Archaea > EX4484-52 > EX4484-52 > EX4484-52 > GLR71 > GLR71. Next base: position 581 of record DAOVHT010000024.1, on the reverse strand, counting down.
CATGCGGTGCTCTATGTTTTTAGATGTCGCGTTCTCTTTTGCAATCAGGTTAACCACATATCTGCTTTCAGATTCCATATTTGAGAACATGCTATCTGCAAAATTGCTGGGCGTTGTCATGTATACGGATTTTGTGCTGATAACTGCACCTGCAATGGCTGCGCATAATATCAATGCACCGACCAAAAACATCTGACCTTTTCGTTTTACCATAGGTACACCCTCACTATTGTTGGCCTAAAGGTGCTGTCGATTCCTGAAATAAAATAATTTACAGTATCTATATCTTTTTGAGAAGGAGGGGTTGATAGATCCTCGGATTCTGAGATTGAAAGACGATAATCAAATGTTGAGCTGCCTGTGAAATTGAAAACTAATGAGTTCTCGCCAGATATTGTACTGTCTGTCAGGTCGATCGATTCAAGGGTACCGGATGCGTCGCCTGTTTGTGAATATATGAGAGCGTCGTTAAGGTAAATATTCGGGTCGGTCGCAGTGTCAAAGATCAGATCCAATGTTATGTAATCTAATTTTGTTGTGTCTGCGCTGTAGTTTGCTGAATGGTTGCCTGAAATTGTTTT
>DAOVHT010000138.1 GCA_030671745.1 Candidatus Nanohaloarchaea archaeon | reverse complement strand
ATCGTTCAGGCTGAAATTGCTGCCTGCGTTCACGATGAAGAAATAATGTGCGGTTGCATTGCCACCTGCGACATCGCCGCCGTTTGTGATGTTTGAGTTGTTTATGATGTACAGGGATCCGGTCGGTGTCACGTTTATCCCGACGTTGCCGTCTGAGGTACCGTTCATCTTGTACGTCGTTGAATTTATCCACAAGGTTCCTGAGACTGTCAGGTTGCCATTCTGGATTATTGTGTTCTTTGAGTTCTCGATTCTTAGGGTTGCGCCCTGTTCAACAACTAAATTCTCAATGTTAAAAGATACGTTTGTGAATGTAACTGATGCGTCTGAGCCTAAAGTCAGGTTTACTTTCTGAGAATAATTTAGATTCTGGCAGGGAACAGTATCATTCATTATCCAATTCTCGGAGGGTTCACAAGGATCATATATATCATATTCTAAAGTTATGTCGTTGAGTCCTGGTGAAATGCTAGAATCAATCTGTGCAAAATTTATGCGGAACTGGAGATTGTTGCCTGAACCTATACCACCACCTGTCGTGTAGTTTGTGTTATCTGTGACAAGAAGCCATGTTGTTCCTCCGTCTGCTGTCACTTCAACTGAGATGTCATCTGACATCTGGGAGCTTGTTGATGATATGGTCGGTTCTGTTGCTGCATATTTTCTGTTTTCGGCATGAGCTTTTATTTCACCGGAAGATAATGTGCGATCATAAAGACGGACATTATCATAGATTGCATCAGAACAAAAATCATTATTTCCTCCCAATACACCAATCTTTACACTATATCCATTTGTGTTACCTGTGCCGATTGTTGCATCATCATAGAACACACCGTTTTCGTAAATTGATGTGGTTGTGCCATTTCGAACTACTGCAATATGTCGCCATTCACTTACATTTATCGTACTTCCAGAAACACTGGTAGCACCATAAAGACTATAGGCATAAGCTCCACTGGAATAATCTCTTATTCTCCAACCAGTAGAAAAACCATATTGATGTTTTGTAATCATCTCTTCTTCTGAATTTGTATGTGAACGGATATAGGTCAAGATTTCCATCGTGAAGTCTCCGGAATTGAAATGCATACCTGTTGAGGACTGAAGCTCTACATAATCATTAATACCGTCAAAATCTAGAGCGTAACCCGTATATTGTCCAGGAACCCAATCTGTGGCGGAATCCATATTGGTCAAGGTACCATTATGCGCTTCAGTACTGTCATATGCAGTTGTGCCGGTACCTTCATTGAAAAGCAATTGTGTCAACAGATTAGAATCTGTTGAATAATCTTCTTGCATTGTATTGTCATAACTGCTTTCACTTATCGCATCAGCATTGCCATAATACATTACAATTGTTGTGTTTGTGGATGCGGAAAAGTTTGCCTTGACCCAGACGGTCGCGTTGGCTGTGTTGTTCTCTTCAACCCAGTAGTTCAATTGATTGTTGGTATTGTCTCGGAACCTCAGATCTGAATAGTCCGAATCCATATCGGTCTCTTTGTCGATGATTATCTTTACTTGGTAATCGGCGAGTGCGCTTCCTGTGTTTGAGATGTTTATCTCTTTCTTGTATATCCAGCTATCTGTTGCGTTCCATGTCGCTTTGAGTCTTGTAATTGTATTGATTGTGTCGGTCGTGTTTGATGTGTACTGGCCTGATGTCGGGGTGGTCTGTTCTGCACCGAATAACGTTGTCGGCACATCAGCAGCATAAGAATATAATTTAAGATTATCCAATAGTATGTATGAATTTCCACCACTCCAACCTGTCGCGAGTACTTGAAATTGTAAATCTGTCTGAATCGCTAAATTCCTTGATGGATTTATTCCATCATACAATAATACATTGTCTTTATGAATTGCAACATAATCATTGATATCCATTTCTATTTTCCAATGATGCCAAGTCGTAGTTGTCCAATCATCAAATGGAGTATATAAAGTTCCATAAGTATCATCTATTAAATTAGAATCGGTTGAACCATGAGACATACGGAGATTTAGGTTATATGCAGTACCCACAACATACATATGATTATGCCCCCAATATGGTGAAACCATCCAATTTGCAGAATCAAATTCAAATGTGAAAGGTGGAACTAAATTAATAGTAGTTATTGTATGATATATATTTGGTTGTCCATTGGGTCCATAAACCTGGATATAACCGGATGTAGTTATTACATTAGTCAAATCATCAAAATCTAAAATAGTTCCATCATTATAATATAATAAAGTAGTACTATTGTCACTGCTACTATTTACTACATAATTTCCATAATACATATATACCGTATTGTCGCCGGATGTCAGATTTGCCTTTATCCAGACTGTCGCATTATCTTGTGTGTAGTTGGATTCTATCCAATATGGTAATTCTGTCTCTGTTGCGCTAGTCATATTGTAATAAGTGAATCTTATGTCTTCGAAGTTGTCCTGCATGTCTGAGTTCCAGGTCACTGAAATGTTTATCTGATAGTCTGTGAGCTCTGATGTTGATGTGATGTTGATTGGTTTCCTATAGTTCCACCCGCAATAAAGACCACCATCCCAACAAAGACTTAAACTGTCTGATTCGGATGTTATGTTTACACGAGTTCCGGTGTCCCAGTCTGCGTCTGTTGTCCAGGTCAAGGTATTGAAAGCGCCGGAGAAATGGTTGACATAGACAATCGTGTTCCCATTGTCAAATTCGTAGCAGGGTCTTTCTGAAACAGAACAAGAATCTATCTCAAAACAGTCGGGACTGTCGACCGTGCCGTCGCACTTGAATGTCTTCTGACCTATTGATGACAATATTATCTTTCCACCTGTGTCTTCCGGGACAAAACCACCTGTCTCAACCCAGACAAAGTCATTGACTATCCTCTCTGTTGTCTGCTCAATCTTTTGCTTTAGGTCTTGAGTCTTCACAAGAGTTGGTGTCTTTTCCGTATCGATTGTTTTTGATTGAACTTCATCGAATGTTGCATAACTTTTGGAATCGCCCACTTTAAGATTTATTTTTTCGGGAAGATCTTCTATGTTTTTTATTGAATCTGAATTTATGAGTCCTGAAGTGTCTAGGATCCTGAGATTTGTCTCTTGATT
>DAOVHT010000038.1 GCA_030671745.1 Candidatus Nanohaloarchaea archaeon | reverse complement strand
AGCTTCTTGTAAGGATGGGTGTGATAAAACGGATCAAGAAACCACATTCCCGGAAAGTTTATTTCTTTATGGAAAAAGACATGGTTGCATGTACGTTAGAATATATGAAAAAAAATTATGAACTTTCATTGCATATGTCAAAAGGTGCGCTTCCAAAAATAATTGATAAATACAGATTGAAAAAACAGAATGATTCAGATGCGGAACTGATGATAATTGAGCAATATTATGGTCAGGTTGTGGCTTTTGAAGACGTAATGAAGAATTTTATAGAAGCGCTTGAGGGTCTGCAACATAAATTCAGTAAAGATAAATCTTAAGGACGGTGGATTGAATGAAAAAAGAGAAACCTATAATTGAACTCAAGGATGTCAAGAAGATATATCGTATGGGTGAGGTTGATGTCCCTGCGCTCAATGGTGTGTCTCTTGAGATTAAAAGAGGTGAATTCATAACAATTATAGGTCCGTCCGGGTCGGGTAAGTCAACGCTCATGAATATGGTAGGTTGTCTTGATGTCCCTACACATGGTAACATCTATCTCGATGGTAAAGATATATCTCAGATGTCTGAAAGCGGGCTTGCGCAGATAAGAGGGAAGAAGATAGGTTTTGTATTCCAGAAATTTAATCTTTTGCAGACGCTTTCCGCTCTGGAGAATGTCACTATCCCTATGATGTTCCAGAATGTGGATGAACGTGAAAGGAATGAAAGGGCATTGAAACTTTTGGACATGGTCGGGCTTCGTGATAGGGCGTATCATAAGCCGAGTGAGCTTTCAGGGGGACAGCAGCAGAGGGTTGCGATTGCGCGTTCTTTATCAAATGATCCTGATGTGATCCTGGCGGATGAACCGACAGGTAATCTTGATACCAAAACAGGTAATGATATAATGGGGATGCTCGCCAAACTTCACAAGGAAGGAAAAACAATCATTATGGTCACACATGATCCTGATGTCGCTAAACAGGCAAAACGGATTGTGTTAATCAAAGATGGGATGGTCGTGTCCAATCATAAGGAGTGAAATGTTATGAAAAATAAAGGATTAGGTATTTTTGCGATTATGGTACTTTTTACAGTTATCATGTCGTCTGGTGCATATGCTGCCACTGAGACATCATTGAGTGTTTCGGTCGCTAAATATGAACCACTTCCAGTTGAACCTGGATCGTATTTCGAGATATGGTTCAAGATAGATAATGTTGGGATTGATACGGCAAGAGATGCTACATTTATACTTGAACCTGAATTCCCGTTCTCTATAGATGGTGAAGCTGAGACTTCTATCGGTATACTTAATCGTCTTGAAAGTACTATGATCAAGTACAGAGTAAATGTTGATAATAATGCTGTTGAAGGCACAAGCAAGCTTGATGTCAAATACAGTGCAGATCCTAAAACAAGTGCGATGGTCACTGAGTCGTTCAATATTGATATAAGGACTGCTGATGCTGACCTTAATATTGTCTCTATGAAATCTGAACCTGAACAATTCTTGCCGGGACAGAAAGGTAGTGCAGAAATAACGGTGAAGAATACTGCAGATTCCACACTGAAAAATATTAAAGTCACAATGGATCTGAGCAGTGCTACGGTCCCTTTTGCACCTCTTGGTAAGTCAACAACTTCTGTGATCAAGAATATGGTCGGTGGTAGTGAGGAGACAGTAACTTTTGATATAATCACAATACCTGGTGCGGATAGTGGCATATATAAGATACCGTTAGTAATCACGTTTTCAGATAATGTCGGTAACAATTATACAACCTCTGAAATAATAAGCCTGATTGTGGGTGGTACTCCCGATATACTTACAAATGTGGAACCTGATAGTGTCTTTTTGAGTGGGACAACAGGGGATATCCGTGTCAATATAATAAATAAAGGTCTTGTTGATGTGAAATCTGTTACAGTCAAGCTTGCATCGACTGCGGATTTTGATATATTGTCAAATGATGAGATCTACATAGGAAATATTGATTCTGATGATTTTGATAGTGCGGAATTTAAGTTGCATGTAGTACCGTCATTTTCAGGGGATCTTTCAATTCCTATGACAATGACATATATGAGTGCTAACAATGATGCTTTTGAGATAGAGGAAACACTTCTTATGAAAGTGTATACAACTGAAGAAGCACAGTCACTCGGTCTTGTAAGCAAGAGTTCGGCAGGTATCATGTATGGTGTTGTGCTGTTTGTGATTATCGGTTATTTCGGTTATAAACGATATAAGAAAAGTAAGCATAAGAAAAACTGAATAATTTACTTGGAGTGATTTGATTTGAGATTCGAATACTTTAGATATGCCTTTAAGAATATACGTCACCGGAGACTTAGGTCTTGGCTTACACTTATTGGCATATTTATAGGTATTGCTGCTGTTGTGGCTCTTATATCTGTCGGACAAGGTATGCAGAATGCGATAAATGAAGAGTTTCAGAAAGCGGGTGCGGATAGGATTACAATCCAGCCTGCAGGCGGGTTTGCGGGGGCTTATGTCTCTGAAAAGTTGTATCAGAGTGATGTGGATGTCGTAAATCGTGTCAAAAGTGTAGATTTTGCAACAGGTGTCATTGTAAAGACCGGTCGGATAAAGTATAAGGATCAGACAGAAAGTGCAGCAATATTCGGTATTGATTCTGATGAAGATACAAAACGGTTTATTGAAAAAATCGATTTCTTCTTGATTGAAGAAGGTCGGCAGTTCAAAAGCATTGATAATAATGTGGCCATACTCGGCAGCAATATTGCAAGTGATCTGTTCGATAGAGAAATTGTCTTGGGTGAAAAGATAATAGTCGAGGGCAAAGAATTCAAAGTGATCGGGATACAGAAAAAAAGCGGAAGTCCCATGCATGATAATATGGTGCGGATTACCACTGATTCAGCTCAAGAACTATTTGGTTTTGAAAAGACAGAAGAAGTGTCAATGATATTTGCTAAAGTAAAACCGGGGTTGGATCCTTTGGAGGTTGCAGAGGATGTGCGTGATGCTCTCCGGAAAGATCATGATGTCAAAGAAGGTAAAGAAGATTTCATCGTGGTGACAGCAGAACAGATGATTGAAGGGTTCAACAATATTCTTTTAGTGATTCAGGTCGTGCTTGTGGGCATTGCTGCAATATCTCTTGTCGTGGGAGGGATCGGGATAACAAATACTATGTATACATCTGTTGTCGAACGTACGCGAGAGATCGGTATAATGAAGTCTGTGGGTGCAAAAAATAGTGATATAATATCTATCTTTCTTTTGGAATCTGCGATGCTCGGTTTTTTTGGGGGTATATTGGGTGTGGTTATCGGGCTCTCAGTGAGTAAAGTTATTGAATTGGTTGCAGTCTCTGCTGGAGTTACTGTGCTTAAGGCTTATTTTGGGATTGAACTTATTTTTGGAGCACTCTTATTCTCTATGGTCGTGGGTACTGTTTCGGGAGTGCTTCCTGCAAAAAGTGCGGCCAAGATGAATCCTGTCGATGCATTGAGGAGTATGATATAGATGATCTCTGATTATTTCTCTTATGCGTTCAAGAATCTGAGGTATAGGAAGGTCCGTACCTGGCTTACGATGATAGGTATTGTCATCGGTATTGCTGCGGTCGTGTCTATCATTTCTTTAGGGCAAGGTCTTGAAGATATGGTTACTGGCCAGTTTGAGGACATGGGTGCAGATAAGATCACTATTATGCCGGGGAGCAGTCTTTTGAGTGTGGGTATGGCAGCAATCTCTCTTAATCAGAAAGATTATGATGTGATAAAACGGACAAAGGGTGTTGAATATGTCACTGGTATGATCTATTCTTCAATAAGGATCGAGTACAAGGATGAATCCGAATATACATTTGTCATCGGTATGCCTCTGGATTCGGATTCAAAAAGAATATTTGATAGCATGCAAAATTTTAAGATAGATTATGGCCGGGATCTGAAAGATGGAGATAATAATGTTGTAGTCGTTGGTGCCTCTGTTGCAAAAGATGAAAATATTTTTGTGAAAGGTGTCTCTATTGGAAGTAAGATTACAATTGAAGGTGTTAATTTTAAAGTTATAGGTGTCTTAGAGACTTTAGGGAATGAGCAGGATGACAGGTCTGTATATATAAATATTGATCGTTCAAGAGATATCTTTGATAACAAAGAAGATTATGATATGTTTTTTGTGCAAGCAAAATCAGGTTTTGATGTGAGTGAAGTTGCAGATGATATAACGGATGCTCTGCGAAAATCCCGTGATCTGAAAGAGGGTGAGGAAGATTTCAATGTTCAGACTACAGAACAGCTTCAGGAAAGTTTCGGTACTATATTCAGCATAGTCCAGTGGTTCTTGATAGGTATCGCATCCATATCAATTGTTGTGGGTGGTATAGGTATCATGAACACTATGTATACGTCTGTTCTTGAGCGGACTTATGATATAGGTATCATGAAAGCGGTCGGTGCGAAAAATTCAGACATACTTATGCTCTTTGTGATTGAGGCTGGAACATTGGGTGCGGTCGGGGGGATTATAGGCATGATTGTCGGTGGTGGTTTCGCAAAACTGATTGAGATTGTTGCTAAAAATGCGTTACCTGCTGATCTTCTGAAAGCGCATCTGGGTGTCGAGCTTCTGGTCGGGGCTGTCTTGTTCGCATTTGTGGTCGGTATGGCTTCTGGCGCATTTCCTGCCCGGCAGGCGGCTAGAATGAAACCTGTGGATGCATTGAGGTATGAGTAAGAATAATTTAAATATACCCAGTAAGCATCAATACACCAAGTCCAATCATCAAGATTCCCATTGCAAGTTTCATCCATCTTCTCTCGTCAAGGCGCCATCTATCAATTGTCTTCGGGTCTGCGCCTTTGTATACCAGTGCAAGGATAACTATCAATGGTGCGATGAAAGCCAGGTTGTAGACCAAAAGATAGGGTATTGCTGCAATCTGGGTCATGTTGCTTGATAGAAGGCCTATTATTGCGAAATAGACGCCTCCTGTACAAGGCAGTTCAAACATGGATACAAGGAAGCCGAGAACTATGGCTGAAGGTATCGTGGCTTTCTTTGAATATTTTGATATTATTGTCTTCTTGTCTTCTGGGATCTTCAGGGTTATGCCTTTACCGTACCAAAAGTAATCTTTTATGTTTATCAGGCCGAAGATAATAGCCACTGTTGCGGCCAGTGTGAATATTATTCTTGTGATACCTGCATACTGAATTATTGATAAGAGTCCGAATCCAGCAATGAAATAAGTTACATACACTGCGATGATGTAGACAAGACCTATCTTCAGCATCTTTTTCCTGTCACCTACTGCAAGGAGTGTGGCTACCAGAAATATCAGGACTGCGAATGCGCAAGGGTTTATTCCATCAATCAGACCGCTTGTAAATATCAGGGGCCAGGTCAGTTCAAGCTTTTCTTTTCCGTCTATTGTTATCTTATCAATCTGTTCGCAGGATAATTTGCAACGTTTGTCTTCGGTTCGGTTTTCAAGTATCCTGTTTTCAAGCTTTTCAATGATTTCGGTATCGCCTTGGTAGTATGTGTCGCCTATTATCACTAATGGTACTCCTTTCTGCGCAATGTTAAATTGGCTACAAGCAGTATCGAAAAGTTCATAGTCTTCTTCATTGTGGATTTCGTGGATGTGGATGTCAATATCTGGATATTCTGCCGTGTCTGCAAGTCTGTCTATCAAAGGTCTGACATTTGCACAATGAGCGCAGCCGGTGCTGTAAAAGTAGTGGATGTCTATATGGTCCTCTGTGCAGATGTCTGTACTGTCTGCACTTACTGTTGGTGTGATTACCGATAGCAGTAGAAGTATGTATAGTATCGTGTGTGCGGTTTTCATATTTAATCTTATATTATTTCTCTAGATTATTATAAATAAGTTGTCATATAGTCTTACCTTATGGGTGAGATAGTCATTCCTTTGGCTTATGATTTCAGTCTTGATAACATAGTTAGGCACAAGCCGTTCTTTTTCTTCTTTTCTGACAAGGCTGAGAGAGCTGTCAAGGTAGGTGGTAAGTTAGTCACCATGTCGTTTTTTCAGGAGGATCTGAGATTAATTGTTAAATATGACTCTGAGCTGGATTTGTCTGAGGTTGATTTTCTTTACGAGCGGATATCATACTGTTTAGGCACCATGGATGAACTTTCAGACCTTTATTCAATCTGTCAGGAGGACAAGGTGCTATTACGTTTTATGGATAAAATTCAGGGTAATCGGCTTCTTTCTGCATTCAGTGATTTTGAGGCGCTCGTGTCTATAATCTGCTCGCAGAATGTCAGTTTTGCACAGTATAAGGCGATGGTTGCAAAAATAGTTGATGCTTACGGTTCTGGGTTGGTGTTTCCTGAGCCTTGTGATGTGCTTTCGGATACCGGTCTTCTTAAAGGTTGCGGGGTCGGGTATAGGGCGGATTACATTGTCAATATTGCCAGATTTATGTCTGGTAAGGATGAGGTTGATGATGCCTATGAGTTGTCGTCTGTCAAGGGTATCGGGCCTTATTCAATTGATATCTTCATGCTTTTCCAGAAGCGGCAGTATGACTTTTTTTATGTTGACTCGCTTATCAAGAAGATAATCAGGGATGACTATGGTTCTGATTTATTAACTGAGAAAGATATTCGTCAATTTGCAAAGAATCATTGGGGCAAGTATAAAGGGCTTTGCGAGGTCTATCTGCAGAAGTTCTTGAATGATGTCTGAGAATCTATTCTTTCTTTTTCATCTTATAATCGTCAATTGCTTTGTTCAGGCCTTCTGATGCCAGATTCGAGCAGTGTTCCTTTATCGGTGGCAGACCGTCAAGTGAATCGGATACATCCTTCCTTGTTATGTTCTTTGCCTCTTCAAGGGTCTTTCCTTTGGCAAGCTCTGTAATCATTGATGATGTGGCTATCGCTGCTGCGCAACCGAATGTCTTGAATTTTATGTCTTCAATTTTGTCGTCTTTGACTTTGATCGTGATCTTCATTATGTCACCGCAGACTGGGTTTCCTACTTCGCCAATACCGTCTGCGTCTTTAATTTCACCTTGGTTCTTTGGGTGCTTGAAATTTTCCATGACTTTTTCTGAATACATAAATATCACATCTCTGTCTTTTATTATTTATTTTTTAATCTTTATTATATATAGGACTTAAGGCTCTCAGTTTTTTTATAATTGTCGGAAGTGTCTTTATCACTGTGTCTATCTCTTCTTCTGTGTTGAATGTGCCTATCGAGAATCTTATCGAGCCGTGCATGAAGACAATCTCTTTACCCATGGCATCAAGGACATAGGATGGCTTCAGGCTTTTTGATGTGCAGGCGGATCCGGTCGAGACGCAGATGCCTTCACAGTCCAGCATGAGCATGATGCTTTCTCCTTCTACGTATTTGAATGAGATGTTTACGTTTCCAGGTATTCGGTTATCTGGGTGACCGTTCAGGATTAGGTCGGGTATCTCTTTGAAAATTCCTTTCTCAAGCTTTTTTCCTAGGTTGGTTAGGTGTTCTATGTTACTTTCAAGATTTTTATTTGCAATCTCTGCAGCTTTTCCTAGACCTACGATTCCCGGGACATTCTCTGTTCCTGACCGGATGTTTTTTTCCTGGCCACCGCCGTGGATCATCGGGTCAATCTCTGTGCCCTTTCTTATGTAGAGTGCACCTATTCCTTTCGGGCCGTGTATCTTGTGGCCACTTAGGGTCAGGAGGTCGATGTTCAGTTCTTTCAGGTTTATTTTTATCTTTCCTGCGGCCTGTACTGCATCCGTATGGAAATAGATGCCTTTGCCTTTCAGGAATTCGCCAATCTCTTTTATCGGCTGTATCGTTCCCATCTCGTTGTTTGCGAACATTACAGATACAAGGATGGTTTCGGGTCTTATCTCTTCTTTTAGTTGATTGATGTCAACCGTGCCGTTCTCGTCAACGTTCAAGTATGTAACTTTGAATCCTTCTGTCTCAAGCCATCTCGCGCTGTTCAGTATTGATTTGTGCTCGATTCTTGTTGTGATTATGTGGTTGCCTTTATTCTTGTTTTTTGAGGCTATGCCTTTAAGTGCTAGGTTGTTCGCTTCTGTCCCTGAGCCTGTGAATATGATTTCTGTTTCTTTTGCGCCTATCAGGTCTGCGACCTGTTTTCGTGCGTTGTCTATTGTTTTTTTAACTTCTTGACCTTTTGCGTGTATGCTTGATGGGTTGCCGTACAGGTCTTCTAAATAAGGGAGGATTGTGTCTTTTATTTCGGGGTGTACCTGTGTGGTTGCACTGTTGTCTAAATATATTGTTTTTTTATCTGTCATGGGGATATATAACACTGTTATTGTTATAAATGTTTTGTTTTGGTTGTTTTAATTATCATCTTTTGCCAAGATATATAAAGTTTTTTTATTAAATGATAAAATCTGATATGTGGGACTGTAGGGTAGCTTGGTCATCCTGTGAGCTTTGGGAGCTTATGACCCCGGTTCAAATCCGGGCAGTCCCATTTTATTCTTCTTTTATTATATTGAGAATTAGTGCGTTAACTTCTTCAGGGTTTAAATATTTTCCGTCTAAAGATATTGCAACTTCACTTAATGGATTGTTTGTGGGGTCGTATCCTATATGTATCTCATGATTTGGACTTGGCGCTTGTTCTTGTTTTCTTAATAATTGTAACGATCGTCTAGGTTCTTGTTTTGTGAAATATATGCTGAATTGTCCTGAGGTCCCATTTATGTTATCTGTTGTATCATATCCGTTTTTATTTAGGTGATGAATTATTATGTCTGCCCAGTTGTGATGTTTTTTACCTATTGTCAGTTTTGGTAAATTTTGGATTATTTTATCTAGGTCTGAGGTCTGATTATATTTTTCTGCAATCTTTCTCATGTCATCGCTTAATTCTGAATAAACATCGCTCATAAAATATTATTGTTTTTTGTTATTTTAATCTTTATGGGTGATAAAATGCTTGTTTTTATAGTTTTGTGCATAAATTGCTATCATGATAAGAATCATTGCTGTCGGCAAGAATAATCCTGCGCTTAAAGAATATGAAACTGATTTCATCCAGAGGATAAAACGTTTTTCGCGATTTGAACTTGTTGAGCTCAAAGAGGATAAGTCTCGGACGTCTGCGCAGATAATTGAGAAAGAAGCGATTAAGATTCTTGATAGGATCAAAGATGGGCAGAAAGTATATGCTCTTGATGTCTTAGGGGGTAGTATGGATTCATTTAAGTTTTCAGATGAACTAAAGATGCATGATGATATTGTTTTTGTTATCGGTGGGGCTTATGGTCTTGGGGATAAGGTAAAAAAACGTGCTGATAAATTGATATCTTTTTCACCTATGACTTTCAATCATCAGCTTGCGCGAATCATGCTGCTTGAGCAGGTGTATCGCGGGTTCTCTATAATTAAAGGTAGAAACTATCATAAATAAGTGTTAAGAAAAATTAATAAAAAATAAAAGAAAGAATTTTTACTCTTTCTTTGCAGAAATTGTGTAACCGCATCCGCCGCAGAATTCTCTGCCTTTTGCGTTTGCCATTGTCTTTTTACATCGTGGACAGTTCTTGTTCTTTTTAATTAGTTTTCCATCCTTTATCTCGTAAAGTTTTCCTGCCTGGACGTTAAAATGTTTCTTCCTTCCTTCTTTAAGTGTCTTTTTTGCCATCAGATATCACCATTATTCTTTCTTTGCTTCTGCTTTTTCTTCCTTCTTCGGTTCTTTAGCAGTCTCAGCTTTTTTCTCTTCAGCTACCGGAGCTTTTTCTTTCTTTTCTTCAGTCTTCGGTTTTTCAGCAGCTTCAGCCTTTTTCTCTTCAGCTACCGGAGCTTCTTCTTTCTTTTCTTCAGTCTTCGGTTCTTCAGCAGTCTCAGCCTTTTTCTCTTCAGCTACCGGTGCTTCTTCTTTCTTTTCTTCAGTTTTTGGTTCTTCAGCAGCTTCAGCCTTTTT
>DAOVHT010000089.1 GCA_030671745.1 Candidatus Nanohaloarchaea archaeon | reverse complement strand
TATATATGGGTGTCAAGACCGCCTTCGATGTTTGGTGGCCAGCCCCAACCTATCATGAGGATTCTTGTTGTTTCTGGAATCATATGGTTTTATTTTGGTCTTGGAGATTAAAAGGTTATATTCTCTATGAACTCATCTACCTTTGCATAAAGTGTATCTAACGTATCGTTGTTTTCAATATCATGGTCTGACATCTCAAGTACGTCTCCCAGGCCTTTGTTTTTCATGTCACGTTCATCACGCGCGAAAAATTCGGTCTCTGTCTTAGGGTCTCTTTCAGAGCGTCTTTCAAATCTTTTTCTGTCATCTGCTTCAATAGATAATAGGATGAAATGTGATGATGCTCTTTTGAACAGGTCTGTCTCTTCCGGGCTTCTTACTCCTGTTATTATTGATTTCGGGAAATTTTTCGCTTTCTCGATTGTCTTTACGGCCACTATGTCGTTGCCGAACTCTTTCCGCATCGCATCGCCTATGTGGGAGAGATTGTCTTTTGTGATTTCCAGATTTCTTTTCATGCACTCGCCTTTGAGAGTGTCGCTCATCGTGAATACCTTGAAATTGTATCTGTCTGCAATGTAATCTGCGACGGTGTCCTTCCCGGCTCGCGCAAGCCCTGTTATCCCTATTATTATGTTTGACATTAGAAATCACTCTTTGCTTTTTATTTGATTGGGTGAAAATTAATTTAAAGTTAAGTGTGGATTGATAAACATAATGATTTGTTTTGTTATCCTCGGGAAGTAGTTATCTTCTGAAGTTTTATAAAGTTTATATTTCTATATATTAATGAAATATTATGAATTATCTTATTATTACTGGAAAAGTTAAAAATCGTGACATTATTGAAAAAGCAATTCACGAACAATTAGATATGGATGCTTTAATTACTCGTTATGGCTCTTTTGGTGAGGATATAAATATTTATGTGAGCTATAATGGCGAGGATAAAAGGATGAACCTTTATGCAGGGAGTACAAGATCCAATCGTAAAAAATTTGGTAGTATGAAAACTATTAAAAATCAACTTCATGATACTATTTGTGAATGTCCGTCAATACTTGCACTCGAAGAAAAAACATATGGGCTTGCAAAAGAACTTCTTTCTGAAGATGATTTTAAAGAAGAATGTGATAAATCTCATACAATATTTCATGTACAAAATAAAGGTATTATTAAACGAAATGAACTGCCTAAAATTGCAAAATATGAACAACCTGATTTTTATGAGCATATGCTTGATCTTGGAACTCCTGAGACTACCAAAATGTTGAAGATGGGCATCTTTGAACGAGAAACTGGTAAACTCTTAAGGTTTATAACTAATTATGAAAACAATATCGAAGAGATTATTGGTATGGGTATAAATAATGATATATATTCCTCAAGTGAATTTAAATCTTTTTTTGATTTAGATATGGAAACTTGGGAGAATTTAACAATAAATAAGCATAATCTTTTAGATCTGGTCGAAAAACAATTTGGTTTTAATATTTCAAAACCCTACACTTACCGTGTGTTAACAAAAACAGTTGAAGTTCCAGATTATATGGATGTTGAAGCAATGACAAGTTTGATTGATGTCCAAAGATTTTTTGTAAAGATTAGAAGCTATATGAATGCACGAAGCATGTTGGGATTCAGTAATGATGAATCTGAAAAAAAATATGGTAAAGTAGTGGATACAGTTGTTAATCAATTGGTAGATGCATTTTGTCCAAAGAAAAATAATAGAAAGAAAAGTAAAACCTGTTGATTTTTATTTTTTGTAATTTGCCTGCAAGGTAATCTGCAATGGTGTCTTTACTGAGTCTAGTAAAACTATGGTATGGCTGTCTTGCAAGCGCTTAAAAATTCCTGTCTTCCTGACACTCTTCGCATATCCAGCGCTCATTGATGTTCCTCAGCTCATCGGACTGGTTGCCGCATTCTTCACAAAAGCCACTGATCAACATCTTTTCGATTGCTCTAGGTATCTCATTTTTTTTCTCCATCTCATAGAGTATGTTCACAAGGTTCGGCATGACTTTCAGCATGTCTGTCTTTGTGACTATCCCTTTCAGGTTTCCTTTACTGTCAAGAATCGGTATCCTTGAGATATCGTTTGCACCCATCTTCATTGCGACATCAGTCAATAATTCGTTGACTTGAGCGGTTATCATTTTTGAACTCATTATGTCGCGCACCTTGACATCTCTTGGTGAAAGATTTTCCGCTACAACCTTGTTTACAATATCATCAATAACAATTACAGCAATTGCATTATCATGTTCAACAACGACAAGACCTGATACGTTCTTTTCGCGCATCATGTGTGCGGCAGTCTGGACATTTTCATCGATATCTATCACAAATACGTTTTCGGACATAATCTCTGAAACTTTCACTTGTTCGGGCATATTAATCAACTCCTTCAAAATATACTGATCGTCTCCGGCTTTCCTGCATATCATGTCTTTTCTTGTCCCATAATTGGATGACAAGACGTTCCATCTTATCCATCAGCTGACCGAATGCGTCACGTAGGTCCCAGCTATCATGACCTGCAACAAAGATATGTTTTGCTGTGGAAAGCCGGCATCTTAAGCTGTATTTCATTCTTTTACCTGAATCGTTATACGTCTTGACATGCACTGAAAATGAATTGATCTCTGTCTTTTTCGAAAGCTTTGATGCAGTCTCTTCAATCATGCGGTACATCTCCCTGACATCGAAATCATAGAGGTCAAGATCATCTATGCCTGAAATCCATACAAGCATTGTCTTTTTTTCCGCAAGAGCGCTTATATGGCGCACAATGTCTCTTGGTGTGATTATACCTATCAGTCTGCCGTCATCTTCAATGGGGACTGTTGATATGGTCTCTGTGTATTTTGGTGTGAATATGTCTGAAACTTCATCGTTCGGATAACCAATAACCACATCTGTCCTCATGAATGATGAGATATCTATCTTCTTGTCGGATATCTCTTGCGGTGCATATGAATGACTGTCAACAGTTGATTCTTTACCTGACGGGGCCATCTCCATAAGTCCGCCATAATCTTCTTTCTGTGTCAGGAACCGTCCTATGATGTCTGTCGATTCCACAAACCCTTTCAGGTTTTCGTCTTTATCCAATACTGGGAGACGGCCTATGTCATTCTCGCGCATGATCTTAAGCGCTTTTGCAAGAGTTTCATCGTGCTTTATTGTCATGGGTTCCGGCGACATGATGTCTTGCGCTCTTATATTTTTGAACATTCCTGACTTGAGCGCTTCTTTTACTATGTCTGATTCGGTTATCACTCCCGAGACTGATCCATCTTTGCCTATGGGGATTATCTTAAGGTCAAGCCGGTACATCCGGTCTGCGATCTGCGGAAGCTTTGTGTCTTGAGGTATCAATGGAGGTCTTGAAAGGTAAGGTCTTATTGATGTTTTCTGAAAGTCTTTTCCGTAAATCCGGAACAATTGCCTATAACCGAATGTGCCTGCGTATCGTTTTTTTGAGAGGACAATCACATTTTTTATGTTGTTGTTTCTCATAGTTGTCACTGCCTCGTTCACTGTTGAATCTTCATCGATGCGGACAAGCGTCCTGGACATAATATCGCCCGCGGTAAAGCTATCTTGATTATCAACCATAACAATTCCACCCCTTTAAAGTTTTCCTGTTATATATATGGTTTCTGAATGTTAAATGTGTGTTGGTAATCTGTGATGAAATGGATGTTTTATTGAGTAAATTAAGGGGATAGTGTTGATAACAATAGATTTATAAATAAATACTACTAATTAGGAGTACTATTATCTATATGATATGGTCTAAAATGTGATTTTATGAAGAAACAGTTTGAATTCACTACTGATGATGCTGATTATTCTTTTAACTCTGGTTTGCATAAAAAAGAAACAATAATAAATGATATCGGACAATTTGATGCGATCGTATTGGAAACTGGATTTGAGAGATATGAAGATCTTAGATTGAAAGACCTTAGTGTTCAGAAACAATATTCACTTTTGATTGAAGAAAACCTAAAGCTTGATGAACCACTTCCTATTTTTTTTGTGGATGTTCCTACACAAAAATTATTTGGTAATGATACTTTCAATTATCTTTGTTCGGGATTATATCAAGCTGCATCATATACTGTTCCTGCGATGTATGTTGCTAATAATTATCCTGCAATATTATCTTCTGAGATTTCACCTTTGGCTGGAATTTTAGCATTACCATTTAGTTCTGTTGTATTATCTATTTTTTCTGGACATAATAAAATTTATGATAATATCAGCAGTAATCTATCGTCATCTTTATTTTATACTATGAATGGATATCGTTCGGCAATGTCTGCTAAAAAAATTGATGAGTTTATAGCACCTGAAATTCAAAAAAGAAAAGATGAGGATTCAAAACCAAATATATTTATTGAGTTTGGATGTGGGCATAATG
>DAOVHT010000123.1 GCA_030671745.1 Candidatus Nanohaloarchaea archaeon | reverse complement strand
GTTATCTCAAGAAGCGAGTATTTTGATGCCTGAAGGTCGCGGTAGTTCTTTGTGAATGAGGCGTTAGTTGTATTTTTGAATTCTTTTAGGAATTTCAGGTTTCTCTCAATTATGTCGAATTTTGCTTCTATCAGGTCTGAATCTATTGATTTCATGCGCATAACCTCTCCGACCTTATTCTATCATATTCTTCATAAAATGGTTTGATATCAAGGTATTGGCTTATCACACCAGTTTCAAATTGTACTCGTTTTTTTTCGTTTTTTGAGATTATAAGCTTCCCGTTTTTGATCACTTGAAAGAGAAACCGGGGAGACGCATTATTTAGCACTCTCACATCAGGTTCATTTTTTGATGGAAGAATTTTTGAGATGCTTCGCGCAAGTCTGGATGAGTACAGAGGACTCTGTTTATATCTGGTTTTCAGAAGAATGCCTATGTCTATGTCGCTTTGCCTGTGAGTGCGCCCGGTAGCAGTTGAGCCGAACAAATATGCGGCGATGATTTCAGGGTGCGCAGAAAGGCATGCGCTGATTGATTTTATGATTGCGCCAGTCTCATTTGCTTTGGATGATTTTTCTTTTGTTTTCATAAAAATCCATAGTATTATATTGGGGTTTAGGATTTATAAGAATAAGGGCTGTTTTTCCATAACCCATTTCCATAATGGAATATCTGTTATCTTAATTGTGTTTATTTCCTCTTCGCCTGCATAATCCCAAGTGATGATAAGCAGATTTTCGCATTTCAGGTCTTTGCCTGCTTTTAGAAGTGCTCTTAACTCTCTTTTTTTTGTTTAGCAACTGGTGTGAAAAAACAGATTTTCCGCATCTTATTATTCCTGTGATGACTTTTATGATGTCAGATTCCATGTATTTTTTTGATGCTGGTAGTATCTCGCGCTTAATAATGTTTTTTCTTTCAGAATCAGTTCAGTTTCCTTTTTTTGCGCAAGACAGAATTAAAAGAAATCCTGATTCTGTGCAGGCGGTATATTTGGTCAATTTTGTACATATAGTACACAATAAGTATATGACGTTTACAGTATAGTGCAAACTTACAGAGAATTATGAGGTAACTGTTCTGAGCGCGCCGAAAATATTCCAGAACGACGTTGATTGATTTTCTGACTGCACCTGTTTCGAGGGCATAAAATAAAGATTTACTCTTTTGCCTGCCTATTTTTAATATCAAACAATTCTTTTAATTCCTTTTGAAACTTCCCACCATCTTTTGTATAATGTCCAATGAACCTCATTCTTTCGTTCCAGGGTATCTGGTCAACTACTCTTTCTCCTTCAACCAAAGCATTTCTCTTAATATCACTTTGTAGCCTTAGTTCTGTTCTAGTACGTTCATCTAAGCGTTTTGAATCTTTTGTCTCATCTATATTATTTGCATCAGCTGTGCTTATATGGATACCAGTGTTCCTAGCAGTATCTATTTCATTTTGAATTATATCACAAGCATCATCATACTGTTCATCTAAAGATTTAAGTTCTGTAGCAAGCTGTCTTTTATCTCTTTTTGACATTGTCACATTACCCAAATCTATCCTGTCGCCGATTTTTCCTGCGGCATCATAAACCATTTTTTCATGTCCTTCTGATACGATTCTGCGGTAGAATGCATATATGAAGTATAGTGCTATGAGTATAACAAATACAAAGCCACCGATACCCGCTATCAGTGGTACCCATCCCAAAGTAATGATTATGCCAAGAGCGGTAATTGAGGAAAGATATGCTACGAATTTACTGGAATCACCAAATATGCGATGGACCCCCTGATGGATTACAATTGCAATGAATATTGTCGGAATAAGCAATCCAAATATGATATCGTGCTGGAGATCACCTGTCAGAACTGAACTTGCATGATCGTATTTCAGAAGAGTATGAAATATAAAATCGTAGATATCAAATGCCATACCAAGATATAGTTCTTAGGAATATATAAAGTTATATCATTTTGGAATGTTTGGAAAAATGTAACAAATAATGAAAAAAGAAAAAGAACTCTTAAGCAAAATTTGCTGTGTATTTGTGAATACTCAAGAGCTGATGTATAGTCAAAGCCATAAGTTATCAATCAAGGAATTTTACTCATTCGCTTCTAAACGTATCTCGTCTCACTTTGTTAGACTCAGAAACGTTACCAGACTTTGCAAAACTATACGTGCTATTTCCTTCTTTGATTACAGCCGGAACATCTTCACGGGTCTGTGGTGCTTCAGTTATAAGGACTGGTGTCTCTGCAACATTTATCTCTTCTGTAGCATCACCTAGTTGGTTCATCTTCTGTATTTCCGCATTGAGATACTCTATTTGACTAAGAGTGTCATTAAACTGTTCTACTGTTGGGAGCCCAGATAATATATCCTGTCCATATTTAAGCATACCTTCTGGAGTAGTAAGGACATATTTCCCCATAACTCCTTTTTGTATTTCTCCTACACTGGTCGGGTCGGATTCGATTAAATACTTGATTACATCATCCTTGGTTACTTCAAATGATGTACCTTCAAAATCTTTAATTTTCTCTTGAGCCTCACCATATGCTGCATCGAGTTCCTGAATCTTTCCTTTCAATTCATTTATTTCCTGCACATATTTGGATGTTCCGCCTATATCGTCAATTGCTCCGACATCTTCTGACTTTACTGCTTTTTCAACATATGCTGCCCCAGTAAGTAGTTCAATTACAGATCTGGTTGATGCATCGGTCATATTGGCTATTACCCTTGCACGTTCCTCATCCGGAGCGTGATTTACATTGGCTCCACCTATAACTAAATACATTGTACTATTCTCTTTTGCAAGAGCTTTTTCTGCATATTCATTTCCTACCTTTTCATCTTTAATCCGTTCTATAAATTTACCGGTACTGCTAAACTCCTGAAGCATTATTGCATCAAGTGCACCTTTTAAATCCGCTACATAATTTGCTTCTGCCATACTTATTACCTCCATATTGCATTTTTATATCAACTTTACATTTCTCTATATCTTTTTATTTTTTTGCGATTTGGTTTTTTCTATATAATTGGCACTTTTTAAGCCAAAAAATATTCATCTCTTTTTAATACACTATCCTGCATAGCGGTTTCTAGTGCTTGTACGCCCTGAAACGCCTGTAATCCCGTCAGTAGATATGAGTTTTTTGTATGCTTCTGACATACCGCCGTACTTTTCCGATCCTCTATCAACGAGGAGGTATTCTGGCTTTTTAGCAGCATCCCCTAACACATCATCCATTTTTTGACTATAATCGTTGATTTGCGATTTAGTAGATACTGTCTCACGCGATAGTTTGCCATCCTTTTTAAATTGGACCATTTCATCTGCGCGTTTGTATAACTCATCTTGTGAACTAGCTGCAAAAGGTATAGCTGATTCTCTAATCATGCCTAAATACACCTCTCCAAGCTTTTCCATATGATCAGAATATTCATCCCGTATTTGCTTATCC
>DAOVHT010000058.1 GCA_030671745.1 Candidatus Nanohaloarchaea archaeon | reverse complement strand
GTAATGGAAACAAGGAATTCGTAGGTATTCCAAATAGACCTCTTACTACAGACGAACAAAAATTAATGGAACAAACAGTTACAGAGTTTGTAACAAGCGATGGTGATGAAAGTACAACAGGAACAACAAGCGAGGAAGATAGTGTCACAGGTGACTCCGGCGAAGATAACCCAGGAGGTAGATAATTATGAATATACGAAACATGATCTTTACAATATTTTTAACGCTCATCCTAACAACATCCATGGTCTCTGCAACAGTTACAGAGCCAAATATCATGCGTTATGGAGAGATCTTAACAAATGGTGATGTCCTTAAGACCACAGATCCCGTAACGGATGTAAACATAATAGGTTTCGTCTGTTCAAGCGAAGATTGTGCTACTGTAAGTCATGCTTTAGATTTGTCTAACGGGAATGTTATAGCAGACATAAATAACGCACCAGTATTGACTACAGGAACTTCAGATACAGTAAACGTAATATATCCTACAACCCACCCGAACACAGAATATGGATATGGTCTCTATGTATATAAAAACGGATATATTCCAAATGAAAGAGCAAAAATAACATGGGCTGGAACAGGAACAGTAGACGCATGGACTAATTACCTTACAAAGAAACAGTCATGTATATCAGCTATAAACAACCTGACAGTCCTAAATGCTGCGCAAGCAAACATACCTTTAATTATCAATATAGATGCAAGTCTTGACGCAACAACATATTCAGCAATAGAATCCGCTGGGCCTCTTGAACACATACCATCACAGATAGAAGACCAATATTCGGTTGAGACGACTGTAACAATGACAGTATATAATAGTTCTGACGATATTGTTTATACAAACAGTTCTGTTGAACTTATCCCTTACAGTGATTCGATAACAGTTGAATTCACATGGACACCTGCCGAAGCAGGTACATATAAGATCATAGCAACAAGCACTGCAACGGATGCTAAATGTCTTTCATCAGACCCGCAGACAACAGAAAAAAGTGATATATTAGTATATGCAGAAGCACCAAGAAATGAATGTTACACAATACTTAATGGTCTTTCAGCATCAGACCCACAACCTGAGATAAATGAACAGGTAACAATAAGCTATAATAAAATAAGCAATCATGCAAATGATGAAGTCATGGGTGCTGGAAGTTATGTCCTTACACCGACTGAAACAGGTGTTACTTACACGATAAAAGACAGCTCAGACGCCACAGTATATTCAGATACTAAAACGATTTCTGCCAATACAAACGCAATTGACGCAGAGACTTACAGCTTTGAATGGACACCGCAAACCCCCGATACATATACTGTAACAGTGACTGGTGTTTGTGCAAGCGCCCTATGTGACGGACTTACAAATCCCACAGTCATAGACGGACCTATGACAATAACAGCTCTAGACACAACGCCCCCACAAATACTTACATTCATGCCGACAGAAGACCAACATGTAAACACATTCAACCTTGAAGCCACAACCGATGAAGATGCAACCTGTAAATATGACACAACCGATACAGATTACAGCGCAATGGCAAACACATTCACCGCAACAGGCACAACAGATCATACACAAGAACTGACTCTTGTTGATGGTATATACACATACTATGCAAGATGTCAAGACAACTATGCAAACGCAAACCAAGAATCAAACATGACATCATTTGAAATAGACACAAAACCATACATTGCAATACATACAGACAACATAACAATCAACCAGACAGACAGGTTCACAATCAACATAACCCTTGAGAACTATGGATATTCAACCGCAGAAGGTACATTGACAATAACCATCCCTGAAAGGTTGACACTTGTATCTGGAAACACAGAAGACAACATAACAATTATTGCAGGAGACAATCACACTTATGAACTTGAACTGGAAGCCACATGGTGGGGCGACTATGTCATAGACATAGAAGCAGACTATAATAGTCAGATTGAGACTTCAAAAATCTATGTCCAATCCACACCGATACCGATATACGAATTCAGGATTGCATCCCCTGACGAGCTTGTCAAAGGAGATTCAACCCAAGTTGCAATAGGCATATACAACAGAGGTATTGTAAATGGTAACGATGCCACAATAGAGATATCAACAACGCCGAACCTAGCAATAGTAGGTCCATCCTCAAAAGAGATAACTACAATATATGCAAACACAACAGAGCAGAATGCATCATGGATTGATTTTGATATTGAGGGCATAAGTTCAGGGACAGGAACAATATACATCACAGTTGATGAGATAACACAGGAAAAGACAATAGTAATAAAGGATACACATCTATACATTGACCTTTCTGTAAGCCCTATAGCTCCTTTCAACATGTCACTTGGACGATCATTTTTAGTGACCGCTGTAATCTATAATACCGGAAATAGCACATCACTTGCAACAAAAGCAGAGATCGCTCTGGAAACAGGTCTTGAGACATCATCAACAAACCCAGTATTGCTTGGAGACATAGAACCAACTGTAAACGGGACGCCACCAATAAAGCAAGAATGGATCATCAATAGCACATCATCAGGTCCAAAACAGATAAACATGACAATCATAAGCCTTTTTGAACCAGAATACAATGCATCAGAAAGTGTCATGATAAACATACTTGACCTCCCTGAACCAGTACAGCCATTCATCACAATTGAATCAGATGTGAATGAAACAATACCATACGGTACCACATTTGATATAACCGCAAAGATAAAGAACATAGGTACTGATGCTTCAATAAACACACTAGCACAGATCTCAGGCGTAGAAGGTCTTGAATTTATTACACCCCAGACAATAGACATTGGCGCACTTGAGATAAATCAGGAAACAACAATCACATGGACATTGAATGCAACAGCTACAGGTACATTTAATCCACAGATAACAATTACAGAAATACAGCATCAATTTTCAGATAAGATCAATTTTGATGTCAGGTATGACCATGACGTACGCCTTAGTGGTTTCAATGCTCCTGCCAGCGCAAACACAGGCAACACTATACTTATCTCTGGATTGCTTGAAAACGCAGGCCTATACGACGAGAACGGAATAAATGTCACATTATCGATAGATGGGAACATCATAGCCACAAAAACATATGACCTTACAAGCGGGAACACAACCGGAATTGAATTTGGATGGACCGCTTCCGAAGGTACACATACATTGAAACTGTCAGCATACATACCAAATGATCAGAATACATCAAACAATAATCTATCAGGAACAATAACTGTAACAACAGAGACTAACGATGGTGGAAGCTCATCAAGATCAAGTAGCAGGAGTAGCTATATACCTCCTGCAGAGACCAACGAAACAGAAAACACAACCGAAGAGAACCTGACAACAATATACATTCCTGAAACAGAACTCGCAGACAGTTTATACATAGGTCAGACAATAACATTGAAAGGATGCCTGACAGACCCGCAATCCGACACTGTTGACCTTGCAATAGACGATGAAATCGTAAAGACACAAGACTTGGATGAGAATGATTGCTTTTCAATCACATACAAGATAGAAGGTCTTGATGAAGGTACACACAGCATCGCGATAATGCACAATGGTGAGACACTATACTCAAAAGAGGTCCTTGTATACCAATACGCACCAACAGAATACAAAGAAGATAAAGAACCGACAGATGTAACTGTGATTGACGCACCGACAGGCAACTTTTTATCAACAATAGGAAGCGCAAACACAATTATATACCTATTGATATTGTTAATAATAATTGCAGTATACATCAAAAGAGAAACGATACGCGCGAGTGTCATAAAAAAATAATCAAAAAACCCTTATCTTTTCTTTTTTTACATTTTATTTTATACTACTCCATAGTTAAAACTAAGTGATACCTTTATAAGATTAATAATGCATATATCTTCAATAAGTGGTGAAAATGATGAAAAATATTATACTCAGCACAATTCTATTCTTAGTGATACTGTCAGGATCGGCCTATGCCGTAACAGACATATCGATATCAGACATAGACATATCCCCAAGAAAGATATACGAAGGCGACACGATACAGATAACTGTCGACTTTGACGTCGAGACAGCCGAAGACGAATCAAAAGTCACATTGAGTTTCTATATAGACGGCAATCTTGAGAGAAAAATAACAAGATACTATTCTGAAAGATCAGAGTCATACACATATAGTCATGATACTGAAGACATGGAGATCGGTATACACACAGCAGAAGTGATCACAAGGATATACAGAGGGACAAGCGTGATAAAGGCTGAAGACAGCAAGACAGAAAAATTTGAGATCCTTGAGAAGAAACCGACACCAGACCTTACTATGAACATCTATCCGAAAGAAGCAATGCCCGGCGACAACATACACATATTCGGCTATGTCGACCCGACAGACGAGATTATTGAGATCCATGTTGACGGCATGCCAAAGACAACAACGATTGCAGACATAAACGGCTATTATTCTTCATTTGTAAAAATAGAGAAGATCGGAGACCATGTGCTGACAGTCATCGTGGGCGACTCCAAGAGACACAAGATTGTAAACATTGCACCAAAAGCCGAAGAGATAGAGATATTGCCTAAAGAACCGAAAAAAGACGTAATAATCACAATCATTGAACCAGTAAAAGAAGAGATACAACCAGATATAGGAGATATCCCTACAGAAATAAAAGAGATTGAGGAAGAAATAGAATTCAACCACATAAAGGTTGAGACAAGCAACAAAGAGCTTGATGTAAACCAGTATGAAAGCAACCTGTTACGCTTGACTATCACAAACAATGAGAACGTAAGCCATCTTTTTTCAGTAGACAGCGACTTCCAGGACAAGAACATATTCTTGCCGGAACCGGAAGTTATAAGATCCGGAAAAAGCAAGATATTGCCTATCTATTTCAGCATAGACGACAAGCCCGGCAGATATTATGGCATAATATATGTAAGAAACGAAGAACGAATTATAAAAGAGATACCGCTCACGCTTTTCGTAAGCGAGAATGATAATCTGAAAGAGACAATATCCCAACCATTTTTAAGTCCTGCCAACACACAGTTGATGATTATGTTACTGACCATATTTGCAATAGTGATCATCATGGGACTCGCAAACAGGATAACAAAGAAAACAATCAGACCTCTTGAGCTTTCAGATATTGAAAGACCGACAGCAAGCATGCTAAAACAGATACATGATAATGCTCCTTCAAGAGCAAAAAGAAACACAGGCAATGAAACTGCACATCTTGTCCCATGGAGCAATATAGTATTATAGAACACACAGAAGTAGTTATATTTATAAATATACATAACGTAAATATATTTTAACTCTAACCAGTGGTGAATTGATATGAAAATGAATAAATACGCTTTTTTCGCATTAAGTATAATGATTATGCTGGCAATGGTACAGCCTGTTCTTGGTACTGATTACAATGCAGCTCTTGAATTGAGTGCGCAGACCGCAGCATCCTGCCCGATAGAAGACACGATGATCACTGCAACAATAAAGAATCTAGGTACTGAAACTGACAGATACACAATAACTTCAGACAGTGGCTGGATAACTATCGGTAACGAAATCATCATTCTTGATGCAGGCAGATCAAAAACATTTGCACTATGGATAAAACCGGCAATTGACGCAGAACAAGGACAGTACACAATCACTTTAACTGCAACACCCGATTCAGACAAAGACCAAAAATACGAAGACAACATGGACTTTGTGGTCATGAAATGCCATGGAGTAGAGATTACAGCAGCAACAGGACAGATAGATGCTTGCATCGGTGAAACAGAGACTGTTGACATAACATTATCAAACACAGGAAAGACTGAAGAGACATTCATATTGACTTCAACAACAGGTACATTTGATACAGATAGATTAACGATCACATCAAATGATGAAAAGACAGCAACATTATCAATACCTGTCGCAAAAAGTAAAGAGACAGTAACCATAAAAGCGCAGTCAACAACATCTTATGCAACTGGAACTACAGAAGTGGAAGTTGTTTCTGAAGGCGCATGCTACGGCATTGCAGTACTTAACATCCCACCACAGATGACTGTCTGTAAAGGCGACACTGCAAAGATTGTAGTGACTGCAAAAAACACAGGTTACAAGACAGAGACATTCACACTTGCAACAGATACTGAAAATGCATACTTCAACAATGAAGAACTTGAACTTGAATCAAAAGAAGTTGCAGAGACATATCTTGAGATCTCAACAACAAATATTGATATTGGAGACCTTGATTACAGCATCACAATCAAATCAGAAAATGCTCAAGATACCGCATACGGCACAATAACAGTTGAGCAGTGCTACACAGTAGAGATCATAGCAGACAAGACAGAAACAGCAGTTTGTCCTGGTGCATCAACCGGTTTTGAAGTCGATATAAAGAACACAGGCAAAAAAGAAGACACATAT
>DAOVHT010000130.1 GCA_030671745.1 Candidatus Nanohaloarchaea archaeon | reverse complement strand
TGATATGGGCATTGTTATTATTAATTATCTCAAACGTGTGATTGATACAACAGAACCGACATACACAGTCGGCGCAGAACAATCCTCAACCCAATCATCAATAATCTCAAAAGAAGGCGCATACTCCCTAGGCGCAAACACTACAAACGCATTCGCGACAATAAATGGAGAGACAATGACCGCGCCAATAACTTCTGGCTGGAATCATGTAACATTAACTTATGACAAGGATGCCGGCGGAACAGAAGAGATGAGACTGTATGTAAATGATGCTGAAGAGACAACAACCGATTATTCAACCGCAATTGCAACAAACACAGATGATCTGATGATAGGAAAATTATTAAACGGTTCAATCGACGAAGTCAAGATCTGGAACCGTGCACTCACCGCCACCGAGATCAACGCCTCATACAACGCAGGGTTGTACCGCCTAGAAGCAAACATAACTGACCTGACAGAAGGAACCTACATTTACACATCCTACGCCCAGGACTTGGCCGGAAATGTCAACCAGACCGGAACAAGGACATTGACATATATAGATGATTCTGTTGCACCAGTTATAACATTCATATCTCCCTTATCAGATAATGATGTATACTTGAATGAAAACTACGCATACCTTAACTGGTCAATTAGTGATGCGAATCCGGACACGACAATCCTTAGATGGGCTGGCGTCAACTATACTATGTCTCAGGATTACTCAAACAGGACAGGTCTTGCAGACGGCACCTATACTTATTATGTCTGGGCAAACGATACATTAGGCAACTCAAACCAGACCGCGACAAGAACAATAACGATAGATTCACAATCG
Source organism: Candidatus Nanohaloarchaea archaeon (assembly GCA_030671745.1). GTDB lineage: Archaea > EX4484-52 > EX4484-52 > EX4484-52 > GLR71 > GLR71. The sequence continues at coordinate 2,462 of DAOVHT010000130.1, read as the reverse complement.
CCATACTACTGGAATATCCCCGACGCATGCAATATCAATTCAACAAGAACTTACGAAGATGCAATAATAACTGCTAATTGTAAAATCACAGTAAATGCAACAACCGGAGATTTAACATTAAGGAATACCACTCTTTATGCTCAAGAGATTGATGTTGAACAAGGAGCAACATTTAAGATAGAAGATTCAAGAAACACAATAATCCACAATGATAATTTCACGATCTCAGGAACCGCCTACATAAACAACAGCGTAGAATATTTCAATGCGACCTATGATGGTGAAATCGGAGTAAACGTAACTTCAACCGGATCCCTGTACATCATAAACAACTCAAACATCACAAACGGCGGCGACGTATCAGGTGGCAATGCGACCGCACGTTACTTCTTCATCGTGAACGCGGGCAGCAATTTCAGCCTGAACGATTCTCATCTGAGCGAGGTAGGATACGATGGCGCAGAGACCCACAAAGGCCTCTTCATCGAGACAGATGACACATACATAATCAACAGCACAATCGAAGACAGTTACATCGGTCTTTATCTGAACCATTCAAACGGCAGCATCATCGCAAACAGCACAATTTCAGCAAGCGAAAGTTACGGGATGTATATTGATTCCTCATCAACCAATTCAATCTACAACAACCTCTTCAACAACACAGACAATTTAGGATTCACAGGAACGACTTATGCAAACGATTGGAACACTACAAAAGTCTCCGGCACAAACATTGTCGGAAAGACTTACATCGGCGGAAACTACTGGGGCAAGCCAGATGCGAGCGGGAACTCTGATACCTGCTGGGACACGACAGGCGACGACATCTGCGAAAGTTCAGAGACTTTAGCGACAGGAAACATAGATTATCTGCCATTGACATTGAAGTCTGACCCGACAGATCCAAACATTTATTTTGTCGACCCTACAGAAGACAACAATTCATACATCACCGAGGACTACACATACATCAACGTCACAGCGACAGACGCAAACGATATCACAGCATTCATCGACTGGAACAACACTCTTGTCGGTTGGTGGCGATTTAATGACGAATCCGGCGAGAACAATACATTCTTCCGTGACTGGTCAAGCTATGGAAACAACGGAACCAACAGTTCCGCTCCGACATACACTACTGGACAATTCGACCAAGCATTGCAGTTTGACGGCGATGATTCTATAACCATAGATGATGACACTTCACTTGATATTACAGACACAATTACCATGTCTGCATGGGTGAATGTCAATGCAGACACAGATGCAGTATCAACATACACAATCAACGGCGAACAGCTGACCAAAAGAAAACTGATCACAATCAACGGCTTGATGGTCACGACCGAGACCAATATCCCTCTGATGCTCAAGACAAGATTGCCAGGCGTAAAGGAGAATGGCGCAGATGTCAGATTATCAAAACTGGACGGCACACCACTCGCAAGAGAGATCGAGTGGCACTACAATGATACCGATGATGTGGTGCTGCACTATCCGTTCAATACGACTGCCGGCGCAGATTCACAGTTTTACGTATATTGGGGTAATCCTTCTTTAACTGAACCTGCTACTGATAGTACTTATGGAAGTCAAGCCGTATGGAGTGGGGAGTATAAAGTCGTGATGCATTTTGCACAAGATCCAGAAGCTGGTGGTGCTGGTGATATTTTAGATTCGACATCGAATTTAAATCATGGAACAGCATCCGGTTTCCCATCTAGTAAGTTGATTAATTCAAACTACGGCACAGCGATAAGTATTGATGGAAGTGATGATAAAATTGTCGTTGGTGATATCAATATTGATGTCTATGAAATTTTAGCGGTTTTCAAGAATTACAATTTAGTTCAACCAGAAACCGGAGTGCATCGGGTGATTGTAAGCTGTGAGGTTTCTAGTTTTCCGGATGGTCTATCGTTGGGCCCATCAACCGGATTAGTAACCAATGAGCTAATAATGATGCAGGACAGTTTTACGCCATGGCGGTCAGCTTGGGCGAATGGTTCCGAAGAGATAAGTGTAGATGAACATGTGCTTGTGTCATATTGGGATTCTGGAAATACACGGTACAATATCAATTTAGACAATGATGAGAAAACGATAACAACGGCTAACACTCCCGCATTGTTAGATGCTGGTTACATCGTGATAGGCAACTCGCCTACTGATGGAGTTAATCTAGATGGCTATATATCCGAAATCAGAATTTCAAATATATCTCACAGTACAAATTATTATATAATTGTTATAAAAAACCTAAACAACCCAACAGCAACCGGAACTGATTCATTCTATCTCGACCGCGCAGACGACACCCAGAAATATTCCGCAAAATCCAACTCGACAGGGACAACCTCTGAATTCATAAGAAGGCAGCCATTGACAATCAACACAACCGGTTCAACAACGCCCGCAGATTATCAGGTGAAAGTCACAGTGCCGTACAAGAGCGC
>DAOVHT010000027.1 GCA_030671745.1 Candidatus Nanohaloarchaea archaeon | reverse complement strand
GTCATGGGCATTGAATTCTGTCAGTTTTTTCTCAAGCTGTTCCGGTCTGAATTTTAATTCATCCAGATTTATCTTTATCTGTTTTCTCTCTTCCTCAAGATGTCGTTTCTCTTGCAGGTGGCGTAATATGGTCTTTGTGGTGTCAAATCGTCTTATCTCCTGCTCTATCTTTCTTATCTTTTCTTTTGAGAATCGTGTTCTTGATTCTTCGAGTGTGATCTTGAGTTTTTTTAGGTCTGAATCTATATTTTTTATGGTCTCGTTCTTTTCGAGTATGTCTTTTTCAAGATTTATGTACTTGAGCAGTTCTCGTTTCTTGTTTTCGTTTTCTGTCATCTTCTCTTTTTCAGATCTGATCTCTTTGTTTATTATGACGAGCGAGTTTTCAAAATTGTTTGCCTGGTCTTTTTTCCCTTTGATGATGATTGATTTTTTTTCATTGTTTAGGTGCGTGTCGCAGGTGGGGCAGTTTGCGTCTGATTTTTCAAGAGTCTGTCTGGATTGTGTCAGGTCATCCATTTTTGTGACTGTGCCGGTCTCTTCTTTCTGGAGTGTCTCGATCTTTGTTTTTATGGTCTCAATAGTTTTTTCTGTCTCTTGCAGTTTTTCAATTTCCGGACGTTTGCTTTCAAGAATTTTTAGTTTTTCATTTTCAATTCTTAGGTTATCTGTGTATGTATTGATCTTTTCGTCAAGTATGGTTATCTCTTTCTCAAGGGATTTCTGTTTCAGTAGTGCTGACTTGAGCCGTTCTGTCTGTGTGTCTATGAATTCAGATGTATATGATTGCACATCATTCACATTTGTGTAATTGGCCAGTTCTTTCGTTATCTGGTCTATCCTAGAATTGACTGCTATGTCTCTGTTTTTCTGTCCGTCATATATATTTTTCTTCTTTTGGAGGATTTCAGTATCTTTCTTGAGTGCGTCTCTTTTTTCCTTTATTTCATCAAGGCGCCTGCTGAAGGTTTCAATCTGCAGTGCGACATCATCAATTTCAGATTTCAGTGTATTCAGGTCTTTTGACTGTATTATATCTCTCAATGATGCTGTATGGCTCTCAAGTTCTCTTGCACTTTTTGATATGCGGTTCTTCAATGTGACTATGTTTGATCGTGCGGTCTCGAAACGGTCTATCTTCAGGAGTTCGTCAATCTTTCTCATCCTCTGGCCGCGGGGGATCTGGAGGAACTGGTCAAGCTTGTTCTGTTCACAGTAGACTACTTGCGCAAATGTGCTGTAGTCAATGCCTAATATGTTTTCAATCCGTTCTGTAACGCGCTGGCTTGCGGGTGATTCTATCAGGAGACCGTCGCATCTGAGTTCTGATGCTGATGATTTTTTTCGTTCAATCTTTCTTTTTATTTCGTATCTTTTGTCATCTTTCTCAAATTCAAGTGTCACTTGGGCATTATCATGTCTTGTAAATATGTCTGTGATTACATTCTCAAGTTTTATTCGTCTCTGCTGTGCTGCGGGGAATGTGCCGAAGAATGCGAAAGAGATGGCGTCAAGGACTGATGATTTTCCGGAGCCCATGACTCCTAGAAGTGCATTTATGCCTTCAGGGAACTCAAAAGATGTGTCTAGGTGTGTCTGCCAGTTCTTGAGTGTGATTTTTTTAATCATATATTGATCATCTGTCTTTTTCATCTGCACCAGGTATATCTTTTAGGAGTTCAATCTCTGCAGCTTCAACATTGCCTTCGGCAAGCAGGTCAAATATGCGTGTGTAATCAAAGGTGATCTTTTCCTTGTCTGCGTAGTCTTTCATTATCTTCAGTCCCATGCTGTCTATTGACATTGTGTTTTTTATGAGCTGGGCGACAAGTTCTTTGTTCTTTGCCTGCTTTTCGCTGTTAAGGTTATTCTTTATGGAAAGTATGAACTGTTTTTCATAATTTTTCATTATGTCTGAAAAATCTATCCTGTGGTTGTTGCCTTGAATTGTTCCTAGTACTTTTATCCGTAGAAGCGGTTTTTTTGTGAACTCTTCTTTTTCAAGCTCTGAGAGGTATTCAATGATCTTGCATTTTATTGTCTTTGTGTCTTCATTGTCGCACTTGATTTCATTGTATATCACTTTTCTCTGTGTCTTGAGCGGTAAGAATTCGGTTGTCTTTGTTTCTGTGTCGTAGATGGTCACGCCTTTATCTTTATCGGCTTCGTTCTTCCTGACCTGTGTCGTTATCGTGCTTCCGGGCAGGAGAAAGAGTGTCTCTTTTTTTGGGCCTATCTGGCATTGGTTGCGCCAGTGGATGTGGCCGTTTACTATGAGGTCGAAACCTGTTGGCAATTGTTCAAGTTCAAGTCCTGGGCTTTTCTCGTCTGTGTAGACGTATTCACCGACTGACTGGTGCATCAGAAATATGTTGGTTGCGTCCTTTTCGGGTTTCGGGTCAATCTTTTCAAATACATCTTTCGCAAATGTTTCAGGGACTCCTGATATGCCTGTTATTGCAACTTTTTTATTGCCTTTTCTGTATATCACAGTTTCGCCGTGAAGGTTTATCAGGTATCCTGTCTCGTCCATGAGCTCTACCGGGTTGGTCACGTCTTTTCCTCGTCTCTCATGGGTGCCTGCGATCGCTATCACTGGTGTCCCTGTCTTGTTGAGGGGGTGTATGCTGTAATTATCTTTTCCTTTTATTTTGATGAATTCAGTTTCGCAGGATGATTCTTTCGGTCTGAAAAAAATGTTCAATGCTTTTGCTAAGACATCCTGTTTCGGTACTCTTGAATCGAATATGTCTCCGGGCACTAGGATTAAATCGCAGTCTTCAGAGAGCGCGAATGCTTCTTCTGCATGGTCGTAACTGTCATTCTCTATCTCTTTGCCTGTGCCGAAACCGAAATGTGTATCTGAGAATATAGCAATCTTGATCAGTATCACCTATAGTGTTTATTATTTTGGCAGATTTAAAAGTTTATTTGGATTTCTTGGTTTTTCGGTTTTCACTGTTTGATGATTAAATTTGTGTTTTAAGTATGCGTTTTTGACCGAAATGTTAATAAGGAGTAAGGATTTGTCTTGTTTCTATTGAAATCGTGTATTGTTTATGCAAAAGAATAGGTGTTTGTTTGGGTCAGGTTTATAAGCAATCTAAACTAATATATTTTGAAGAGCTAGACAGTGGGTGCCAAAGAAATCCAGGGAATAAAATCTCTTTTCATAGTCATGTGATATGTCTCTTATGGTACTCAATCAAAGTGGTATGTCTATGTTCTTCATTATTGGTTGGGTGAAGGATTAAACTCCTATGGAAGTATTCCTTGATGTCTTTTGCAATCCTCACCTAATCCAGGTCCTTTTTTCTTTTCTTGTCATAGTCTTTCAAGAATTCAATCTCTTTTTTGAGCTCTTCAGTGATCCTTTGATTGTCACTGTTTTCCCGTATTGCTGATTTAAGGTCTTTGATTGTCTTTTTGATGTCAAGGCCTTTGTTCTCTTTTATCTTGAATATGTTTCGTTTTATCTCTTTCAGTTTTCTCTGCGTCTTCATCTCTTCAATCTTTCTGTAGTCATTGCCTCGTTTCATGTCAGTGTAATCTTTTGATTTCTGTTCAAAGGCGGTCTTTGCGCCAAGGTAGAACAATTGTTGCGCAATCTCTTCTTTTGTCATCTTGCTCGTGTCTTCTTTTGCTTTGTATATATCCCATAATCCTAAGAATGTTTCTTTGGTGAGGCTTTTTGCTAGAAGATTGCTCCGTTCTGATTCTTTTTTGAGTCTGGGTGCGAGGGTTATTGTTTTTTGTCTTGATGGTTCTTTCTTTTCTTCTTCTTTATTGGTTTTATTTTCGGTTTCTTCGATTTCCATGAAAAATAATTAGGGTTGCATATTATAAAAGGTTTTTATTATATTGAGAAACAGAAGATAAGATAAATTATTTAATCGAAGACTTTTTTTACATTCCTGAAATTCATCTTTACGAACATGTTTGGGTCTTTATTCTCTTTTTTAATCCTTAATAGTGCGTCTTTGACGTGTGTGCTGCCTTTCGGGACTTTGAAGCCTGCCTGTTCTGTTAATCTGTCTAGTTGTTTGAGACCTTGTTCTCTTGCGAGGATTGATGCGGCGGCGACTTCTGTGTAATTTGATTCTGCTTTCGTCTCGGTCTTTGCATTTTTTAGATTGATTCTTGCGCCCGGATACTGGTCAATCATTATCAGGTCTGCATCGCCTAATGTTTTTAGGACTCTTGTGTGCATTGCGTTCAGAAGTTGTGTGGTGTTGCCTGTGTGCTGGTTGTATGTCTCTGGAGTCTTCTCATAGATGCAGTAGTTATCTTTTCCGAGAATTTCTTTGATTTTTTTTGCAAGTGTGATTATGTCAGTATCTGTGATCTGTTTTGAGTCTTTTACGCCGATGTCTTCAAGTCTTTTTCTTGTGTCTTTATCTGCCTTGACTGCGGCAACTACCATGCCACCGAATGTGTCTCCTTTGAGTGTCTCATCGGAACCTATTATTGTCTTGTCGTTTTCTGTGTCTTTGTCCTTTTGTTCCTGCTCTTTCGCTTTTCCGCCGATGAAGTCTGCGATGAACTGTGCGTATTTCTCTTTGCCCTGGACTACTGTCTTTCCTGAGGTGTATTGGATTATCAGGACATCTTCGTTCTTAAGGCGTCGTGTCTCATATTGGTTTGTGGTCGGGATGGTCTTGAATTCCCCGACAAGCAGCTTTTCTATCTTTCTGTCGTCTGCTCCTGTCAGGGAAATCCATTCATTTGCCATTGTCTATCGCGCATCCGGTCTTTTTAAGAGATTAATCTATAGTGCTGAGAGTATCTCATCAATCTTTTCTTTCAGAAGACTTTCTGGTAGCGCGCCTACAATCCTTCCAACTTCGACTCCCTTGCTGAAGACAATCATTGAAGGGATTCCCTGTACGGAATGTTTCGCGGATACATCTTGGTTCTCGTCAACGTTCAGTTTTCCGAATGTCATCTTGCTTTCATATTCGCCTGACAGTTTTTCGAATGTTGGTCCTAGGATCTTGCATGGTCCGCACCATTCGGCCCAGAAGTCTATTATGACTGGTTTTTCGCTGTTTGTTACTTCGTTTTCGAAGTTATCGCTGTTTACTTTTATTAATGCCATATTTTTCACCTTTTATTGTTTTTTATTATTATGATTTTTCCCTTATGAATTTGAATGCAGAGTCAGCTGCAACAGATCCCTCTGATGCGGCGGTTATCACTTGTCGGAAATAGTTTGAGTTTGTCGTTATGTCTCCTGCGGCAAATATGCCTGGTGTATTTGTATTCTGTGCCGGGTCGACTTTTATGTAACCTTTCTCATCAAGCTTGATCCCTAGTTCTTGTGCAAGGACAGTTGTCGGGGTTGAGCCGACTTCAATGAATACACCGTCCAGCTTGATCTGTTTCTCTTGGTTATCTGTTACATTTCGTGTCTTTAGTCCTGTGACTGTAATCTCTCCAGATATGCCTGTGGGTACTGTATCAAGCACTAGCTCTACATTTTTTGCATCTTTTATATTTTTCAGCTTTATCGGTTCTCCCCTGAAACCCTGTCTTCTGTGGATGAGGTATATCTTTTTTGCGATTCCTGCAAGATACAGAGTTGCTGAAAGTGCGGCGTCACCACCGCCTACAATGGCTATTGTCTTGTCGCGGAAGAATGCACCGTCACAGGTTGCGCAATATGAGACGCCTTTACCTAGATATTCTACTTCGCCTGGGATGTTCAGTTTTCGGGTTGTCGTTCCGAGTGCAAGTATTATTGTCCTTGTTTCGTATTCGTTGTCGCCTGTCATTATCTTGAATGTCTGTTTTTTTTTGTCTTTTTCAAATTTTTGAGCTCTCGTGTAGATGATCTCAACACCCTGTGTCTTTGCGTGCTCTTCAAATTTTTGCATAAGCTCAAAGCCGGATATTGACGGGAAACCGGGGTAGTTCTCTATAAGGTGCGCATCTGATGCCTGTCCGCCTAACTTTTCGCCTATGACTATTGTTTTCAGGTTTGAACGTGCGGCAAAAATTGCTGCAGACAGGCCTGCCGGGCCGTTTCCGATAATTATCGTGTCATATATCATCTTTTTCAACTTCTTTTGGTCTTTTTTTGTTTGTGTAAGTTTATGTATATTTCTTGCATAAACTATATAAATGTTTGCATACTATCATTATCTATGGAAGACTTAAATTCTTTAGATGCAAAGACTTGCGATATCCCTGAGGTACGTGAATTACTGTCAATGTTCTATCGTATTTCTGTCTCTGATATTGATGTGTTCTTCTCTTTCTGTGGGTTGTCTGGTGCGCGTGTTGAAGTTATTTCTGAAAAGATGGGCAAGGACAAGTCAACTGTGCAGAGATGCATAAACAGGCTCTATTCTTCCGGGCTTATCAAGAGGGAGAGCAAGTGCTGTATTGAGGGGAAAAAGGGTAGGTACTTCATCTATTCTGCTGTCTCTAAAGGTGAATTGAGAGAGATGTTGTTACTGCACTTGAATAATTGGTATTCGTTGCGTTCTGCTGTTATTGGTTCTTTGAATTGAAAAGTTCTAAAGACATATAAAGTTTTATTGTTTATAGTTTGTATTGTCTTTTGTTTTTAGTTTAAATTATATGGAGTATTGATTTTGATGAGTGGAAATGGTGATGGTGTTATTGCATATGCAGGAGATTTGTTTTGTACTCCTATTGATAGAATAACTGGTTTAGGTGATTTTTCTCGAACTGAGCCTGATAAAGATATATCGTTAATAATACCTTATGCACCTAATGATAATAGGGTTTCACAATTAGATAAATTTGAAAGTGCTCAACTTGCAGGTGTTATAATTGAAGGATCCTATGAATTTTTGAAAAAAGAATATGGTGTTGATCCGTTTGTATTTATTGATCAAAATAATCCCGAATTATGGTCTAATATTGATGATTTTAAAAAAACGATTATGGATACAATTGATTCTTTAACGAGTGTATATGGACCTTGTACTCCAGAGAATGCATATCTATTTATGTATGATATTGCTGAAACTTTGAACAATATTGTAAAAGAAAAGCATTTAAATGATTTTTCAGAATTAAATTCAAGATCTGATATTTCTTTAATACCTACTTTTATGGCATATGGTGTTTCAGAATTGGATGATGCTCAAGGAAATAAACTTGCAGATTATATTATTGAGGAATCCTGTGAACTTTTGAAAGCTTCATATGGTGTTGATTTATCTGTATTAATTGATCCTAATAATCCCGAATTATGGTTTATTAATCTTGAGGAGCTTGAACAATCTATAGGGGATGCAATAAATGGATTAATAAGTGTTCATGGACCTTATACTCCTGAAAATGCTTTTATGTTTATCTATGATATCTCTAGTAATTTAAACAAAATGGCAAAACAAAAGGTTTTAATACAGTAATATTTTAAAAAGATAAATAAATCAATTATTTTTCTATTTTTATTTTATTTTTTATATAATTTTTAGGCGTATGGCATTATTATTTATTTCTTGTTTAAAGCAAAGTATTTATAAAGTTAATATTTCTTATATCTTTTTACTTATTTTTTTATTTATTGTAAGTTATAACAATTTATGGGTGTTTGATGGGTGTCTGTGTTTGAATGCGATGGTGGGGCTGTAGATTCTGGTACTGTCAGGAAGGATAATTTTCAAGAAAGCGTATTAGCAAACGCAATAGCTCATAAAAAAATGATTGATCAACAAGAATCAAGTGGTAAAAAGGACGCAATTGAAGAACCAGATACGCCTGAGACATTTATTTCTGATATATATGATATTTTTACTAGTATAACATATAATAAATATATTGAAAAAATATATTCTGATAAACTTGATTATCCTAGTATCAAAAAAGATTTTGTTGATATTTCTATGGGCGAATTTAAAGCACTTGTATCAAAAAATATATATGATTCAATTAAAAAAACAGGAGATATAAAGCCTATGTCAGAGCTTGTGGAGACATTTAGTCTTGCAAGAATGCTTAATCTTGCAATTAATGGGGATAAAAGAGTCTGTGAACATATTACTCCTAAAGATCTTAAGTCTGATTTTGGTGGTCGTAAAGATGATAAAGATTTAGATCTCTGTGCTTGCGCTATATATAGTAAGATGAGTGATGGAAAAAATATAGATATAATATGTTATACAAATAATTCAAGTCGTCCAAATACTATGGAAGATATGATTGGTGTCATTAAAATTAAGGATGCTAAGGGTTCTAAAAATAATCTCTATAAAATGTGTCCACATACTAAAGATCTTGATAGGGATGAATGTGAACAGTTAAGACCTAAACTTTGTGAATTATTTGATATGGATGTATGTTTAAAAGAGGACTCTTATGAACCTATTGACGATTATTTGCAACGTAAATATGATGTAGTTATAGGTCAAGTTAAAGGTGATGCTGATTATTTAGATAAACAAATTAAAATTATTTCTGGATTAATTTATGGTAAATATATAACGAATATAGTTATTAATAGTGAAGGTCATTTCAGTTTAAAAAAAGAGGAACCAGAAATTCCTGGATATATGTGATTATTCTAATTCTATCAATCCAAATCCTGTAACATTTTTAAATAACAGATGACAAGTATCTGTATGCGCGTGTGCAAATTCTGTGGAAAATTCATCCTTACAAGTTATAATCAACATCTGGCTATTGCGCATCCGCGCGAGTGGAACAAGATAAAGAAAGAATGGGTGCAGCTTAAGGCTGAAGGCATGTCGGCACAGAAGATTGCTGATAAGTACGAGACCAATACTACTACTGTCAGTCGCGCTATAAAGGACAGCTATGGCGCATTCCATAAGCTTCAGAGGCATAAGAACCCTTCTGTTGAAATCATATAAACACTTTTTCTTATACAAAACAATAAAAGCTAGGTTGCACTAATCTATTCTTATGAGCATTATATCTGATCTTAATATCAGTCCTGATAAGAAGTTGGGGCAGAATTTTCTTGTAGACAAGAATATAATTGGTGTAGAGATTCGTGAGGCAGAGGTGTCTGATAAGGATACGGTCCTTGAGATCGGTGCAGGTTACGGTGCATTGACTCTTGAGCTTGCAAAGGTCGCTAAAAAAGTCATAGCTGTTGAACTTGATGCTGAACTTGCTGAAATTCTTCAGGACAGGTTGGTTGAAGAGAATGTAACTAATGTTGAGATCATACAAGGCGATATACTTAAGGTTGAGATACCACCATTTGATAAATGTGTGGCTAACATCCCTTATCAGATATCGTCAAAGATAGTTGAGTTGCTTGGGCGGTCAGGGAAATATTCTGTACTTATCATGCAGAGAGAGTTTGCAGACCGGCTTGTTGCAAAACCGGGCGAGAAAAATTATTCTAGGATATCTGTTCTTGCGCAATATCATTTCAATTCTAAATTTTTGAGGAAAGTGGGTAGGAAATGTTTCTTTCCTGCGCCTAAGATTGATTCTGCGATTGTCAGGCTTCTGCCTAAAGAGACAAAAGCAAAAGTGTCAGACGAGGCGTTTTTCTTTAAGTTTGTAAGGGCGGCTTTTATACATAAGAATCAGAAACTGTGGAAGGCGATATCACATTCCAAGCGCGAGATGGAACTTGACAAGGATGTGCTTAAAAAAATGGGGCATGAGTTATCATTGGCTGATGTACGGGTGCGTACGATGGATATCGATCAGCTTGCTAAGTCTTCCGAAGAGATGTTGGTTCTTGTTGGTAAATGAGAATATTTATAATTTGTTTTCTATTTTATCAAGAATTATTTTTAAATTTTCATAAGATAACATTATCACTTTCTTCTCAAGGATCCTGTCGTCTATCTGTAGGGTTTCTATTAATGCGCGCGATTCATTCTGTGTATACCTTTTTTCGTCTTTCAATGTCTTGTAATCTATTATCGCTTCAAGGAGTGCGTTCTCTGTCTTTTTGGTGCGCTGGTCAAAGAGGATGCGCGTGATGAATTTTGTTGTATCATCTTTTAGTGTTTCTTTTTTAATTGGTCTTATGCTGATTATTGCGGAGGATATTCGCGGTCTGGGACTGAATGCGCTTTTAGGCACTATCTCAAGGAATTCTACATCGAAATATGCTGGGGTTATGAGTGCTAAAAGTGATGATTCTTTTTCCATGTCAAGCATTTTCTCAGCAAAGCTCTTGTTTACTGTCAATATGCCTTCCTTGAAATCGTATCTTGATAATTTCAATATCAATGGTTCTGAGATGTTGTATGGTATGTTTGCGACTATCTTGTCGAATTGTGGCAATTCTTCTTTGAGTGCGTTACCATATATTATTGTTATGTTTCTGTATTTTTCTTTCAGGATGCTGTGGTGGGATTCAAGGGTTGTGTCTATTTCGTAGGAGGTTAGGTTGCAACCAGTCTTTGCGATGGCTTCAGTTAGTATTCCTGTTCCTGTACCTATTTCTATTACTGTTTCTGTATCTTTTAGGTCTGCGAATTCTATTATGTTTTCGATTATGATTGGGTCTGTCATGAAATGCTGACCAAATCTTGAGACTTTATCTTTAATTGACATATTAATTATAATGTTGTGATAGGTATTTAAAGTTTGATTTAAACATAATTAACTTATGGGTGATGACAAAACATTATACATTATTGATGGGTGTATTCATACGCCTACTGATACTAAAGCGTATCTTGAACTTGGTTTGAATCTGGATAGTTGTAAGCTTCCAATTTATTGGGCTGAACAGATTGGAAACCGTTTTGAATCACTTGTTGAAGAAGAATATCAATATTATGATAGAGGTCCTATAAAAGGTGTTATATGCCTTTTTAAAACTAATGCATTTCCTGAAGAGATATATGTTAAGGCACTTTCAGAACAAGGTTTTATTGTGTATCCTTCTGCTGAGATACAGACCTCTTTTGGACATTTTAATGTTATAAAAGATAAAGTTATGAAATTTAAATCTGGACTGGATTTAAAGGAAATGAAAAGTGTTTTAAATATTTTAGATTATGCAAAAGATAATGAATTTATACTCACGCTTGCTCATCCATCAACTGTTGATTATGGTATGCGTTTAAGTGATGTCAGATTATTTGAAAATTTACAAAAAAATTATGAACATATTTATTATGATAAAAATGCATGGGTTCAAACATTGACTGAAAATTCTGATTTTGGACAATTAATCAATAGGGTCTTTCCTAAATCTGCAAAAGAGTATGATACACAATTAATTAGTATTGCATCAACTGATGATACTACACCTAATATTGCCTTTTCAGGTCGACAAACAACTATTACCCCTATTGATGGCTCTCTTGATACACTCAAAAATGCATTTTTAAATTCTAAATCTCAAATGGATTCAATACCTACAAGTTATATCTTAAAGAAAATGTCAACTAAATTTGGATTATTTAAACTCATTAAATCTAAGGATAAAATTATAAAAAATAGGTAAAAAGAAAAAAAGGTTTTTTAGGCCTATTTGATGTTCACATACCGGCCGTCTGTCATGATGTGGACAGTGTCGCCTATTATGAATCCTTCTTCTTCACACAATGATGCAAAAGATGCAAGCCTTTCTGTCTCACCATGGACGGGTATGATTTTCTCAGGATTCAGCATCCTTAGAAGATCCCTGTGATCCTCTTTCATCGCATGACCTGAGACATGGACATCTTTCAATATCCTTACACCCTGCTCTTTCAGGTTACGTTCTATGACATACCTGTTTGCCTTGTTTATCGGTGTCGGTATGGTTGTTGATGAAAAGATTACCTGGTCTTCTTTTCTGAAATTGAATTTGTATTCTTTGTTTGCAATCCTTGAAAGAACCGAGTTTGGTTCACCTTGGTTACCTGTTGAAAGTACAAGATACTTTTCCGGGTTTTTCATGACAAGGTTTTCGATATTGCTTTTTACTGTCTTTGGTCGTCCTGCAAGTGTGAATTCAGATTTGTCTATCATGCCCAGAGTGCTTGCGGCATCAATGTAGTTTTCCATTGATCTGCCCAATATTATCATTTCTCGTCTGCCTTTATTGGCCTCAATTATGCTTTTTAGATCATCAATCCCGCAGTTCGCACTATAGGCCCAGATGGTTTCATATTCAGGACCTTCACCTTCAACAGTATCGGTCCGGGAGTATCTCCCACAAGCAATTGGACAGCCGTAACAGGCCATATTCTTAACTAAGTACGTTTCTGCTAAGGCTTCGCCAGAAACCTTGTTAGCTGTTTCAAAATATGCTCGTTGGAAATTGTTCGTGGGGTAAATGCCGGTTTCGTTGATTACGTTGACCAATCCTGCTGTACCATAGGTGGGTAGCCCTTGGCCGGTTACCGGGTTTTCCTTAATTTTCTTTCGGACATTCGTTAAGACTTCTTTGATAACCTTGCCTTTTGCCGATGTCGGTTTGCCACTGCCGCGAACCACGATTGCCTTGAGCTTCTTGCTGCCCATCACCGCACCTACTCCAGAACGGCCGGCTGCCCGGTATCTGTCATTTATAACAGCAGCTATCAACGATAGCTTTTCACCGGCTGGTCCTATCAGTGCAACCGTGGCCTCTGGGTCGCCCACCCGCAGGTCGAG
>DAOVHT010000068.1 GCA_030671745.1 Candidatus Nanohaloarchaea archaeon | reverse complement strand
ATAAATATTAAATACAATTAATGCCTATTTGATACAGATTTACTTTTTGGCAACATCAAAAGCATCTCTGACGAACGAGATAAAGGATGCCAAAAATCTTGAGGTACCAAAAAATCAAATTTTGATGCATTCTTTGTCAAAATAGAATCTCTATATCCTTTACCACCTTTTGTTAATCTCACATCATATCTCTTCACACCATAGACATCTGTACATTGAGTACTTATTTTGAGATGTTGAATATTTAACAGATTTTCAATTTGTTCATCTAACAAATATTTCTTTAAAGTATCTAAATCAACATTCAATGGTTCACCTTTATCAGTCACAGGAAGACAAAGAAGAACATCAAACGGTTTTTGTATCTCAAAAATATGTTTATCTGAATATTTTTCATCCATATATAATTTATCAAGACCAAAAGGCACTAATCTATATTCTTTTTTCTTTTGTTTATCAGAAATATTTTCATTTAAACTTTTTTTAATAGATTCAATATCACGACCTAAACTATTAAATAATATTTGTTTATACTCTGCTTCTGCATTAGCCATAGTACAAGTATTCCCATTACTCAAAATACCAACAACATTATTAATATCATCCTTAATCACCATAAGTGGCTTTACAAAAGTATCAAGGTATTTCATCTTAGGATTATCAAAACTATAATTTTTTACAAACTCAATAATATCGGTTAATTTCTCCATTTTATTAGGAATAGAAATCGTATTATTAGGACAATTATTATCAATATAAAAATCAAAAACACAATGATTAGTTAAATTATCCAAATAAACAAAAACAGAATCCAACAACTCAGAAACGGTACGAGGATAAACCTCTTTTTTAAAAGAACCATCAGTACCTCTAAGAATCGATTCCCAATTTAATCCATAATCCTGAATTTTTGACTCTGAAGAAACATCACACATAAAACGCACAGAAAATATAAAGCACATATAACATTATAAAGATACCCCTTGAAGGTAACAATCACAAAAACCGCACACAAAACTCAAACTGGTCTGGAATTCCGCCTAAGTTCAGAAAATGATGCAAGACGCCCCGCGCCACGTTTTATCTCATTCTCAACAGACATAAGTTCATCACCTGAAAGCTTAGCTCTCTGGTCAGCATCAATTATGACAGGAGGTATCCCATACGCACTGTTATGTCTTGACATTGAAAATATAGATGACGCAATTTTAGATGCAACCGCGACAGGATTCTCTTTTGCGACAAAATCCACCCGCAAAGCCCTGTCAAACTCTGACGTCCGGATATAGAATGAAAAAAGATTATTCTCAAAACCTTTAACTTCAGAAGAGACACCACCATTATCGTCAACAGTCCTGAAAACAGAAGTCCTTTCCCCCACAGAAAGAAGATAAGTCAAAAGATGCGTATCCTTGACATTCTCAAGAGACTTGACATCATCCACATCAAGCATAGACCTGCAATTCTTGATGAATGCCTGGCTTCTAGAATCTTCCACAATGCCAGACAGTATTGTCTTTTTTTCAAGCGCCAACAGATACATACGTTTCACAGTCCCTACAAGGTCTTCATATCCCTTCTTAATAGGACCAACACCACCCAAGACTGACGGATGAAGTGTCAAAGACCCGTCAAGGAAAAGAAGATCCATATCATTCTGTGTGGAAAGCATATCACAGGCAAGCCCAAGCTCACCCTCAAGCCTGAAGATAGATGCAACTGACGAAAAACTAGAAGGATCAAAAGATGACTTGACGACTTTTATCTTAGGTGACGGAAATGCAGACGGATAATAGTCTGAATCTGAAAGCTTTCTGTCCTTATACTTGAAAACCGCGCAAACAGCCCGAGTGATGATGATATTGACCCCATGGTACTCCTTCTGAAGAAGACCCCCATCAATGCCGCCCACAATAAGATTTGATGAATTATCAGGTTCAACCTTGACAGACAAATTATCCTCCAGGAAATTACCGCAACCACCGGAATCAGAACTTTTATTCTTATCCCTAAGTATCTTAGCAACAGACAATATCTTTTTATCCCAACCGACAAGGTCTGCTGTAATTGCATCAATATCAGAAGTTATATCCGCACCCATAGATAAAATAGACTGCGAAATATTAAATGTTTGATTTCAGTTGAGACCCTTTTGGAGAATAAGCATCACATACAGCTTCAAGAATCCTATCCACCTTTTCAGATTTAAACTCATCACTAATTTCATTTTCAATAATCGCCATAACTTCAGGATCAATAGACTTCCCCAAATAAGAAGACAGACGAAATTCATTTTTAATGATATCTTTCACAAAAGAGATAGTCCTGTCAGAATTAATGAACGACACATCAATATTTTCAATAAAATCACTGCCGACAACCCAAAAACCATTATCGCATAAATCTTTATTTATATCGATTAATTTCTCAAAAACAAAATTTAATCCGACATAGATCAATAATGACGATTTTATAAGAAATTTAGTCTTTTCAGACTCATTCTCAAACTGACTTCTATTCTCAACCTCATGATCCAGATTATCAATCTTACCTAGATACCGTTGAAGAACATCTTTATATATCAATGAACGATATAGACCCCTATCAAAAGATTCACGAACCCCTTTCAACTGTTCGATATAATCTGATAACATTCCAATTTTCCCAAGATTAATCTTAATTTTTTCATTTGAATCAATCTCATAGATTGCACCATCATAAACTGCATCATCTGACTTTTCAATAAGTTTGATAGTATTATCTAAACTCTGTGTCAGTGATATCCCACTTACCCTAGATTCTCCTGAAAGATACTCTTTCATCCCAAAAAGAATAGTATAATAGTCCACATCAAGAAGGACAAACTCAGAACTATCAAATAAAGATTTATCATTCTTTATCTCAGACAATACCTCCACTAAATTATCTGAAATAAAATGCGCATAATCTTTAAGTCCATATAATGCAGACCTCATATTCTCATAACAATTCTCATCCACACTCATATCACCCATAAACTTATCCCACCACATTAATTCATAAGTTGAAAAAAAGTCTCATTCAGACACATTCTCTTCTCTAAAATTGACAAAGTCCCAGAACCATTATTATATGCCCCTGTTAAAAATTGAGAAGACCTTTCTGGATCCAAAAACATCCTGGCAATCTCACCGAATAGATCATGATTAATTTTTGTATATATATTTTTGATATCATCTGGGACAGCCAATATTTGAGAAGACAAACCCGTACCCACAGCTGACATCCCTGCAAAGTCATACATAGATTTTGTATATTCGTCATCCATACCAACCATAGTTTTTCCTATCTTTTCAATAACCCCTATATCTAAATTCCAGAGACCACTCGTATATAACCTGAAACCGGGTTGTTTAAGCCTACCATATCCTTTAGTTATATCTTTTATTTCAAGTTTAAGAAGTTTAAGAAACAAAGTATCATAACCATTAACATCAGATTGGTCATATATATCACCATGATACTTATCGCACATATGGACATACAACGATTCAAAACCATCTTTTATGTCCTCAAGTATATCATCATCACCAACTTTCTGATACTCATCAATAAGTGATTTTATACCTTCAAGTTCCCCGCAGATGTATTTTATTCCATCATACCCATAATCAAGAAGCATTGTCTTTATAGACTGCTCAAAAAGTTCAAGGGTTACAACATCAGTAGCCTTTTCAATCTTATTGAAAGATATACCATTTTGAGAGGCATACCCTTCTATAATTTCACCCCACCCACAATTTTTATCATTCTCAACAAAGTTACATATAACCCTACCTACACCATCCTCTGAAGACATATCTTTAAGACTCGAAAAATCTTCAACATTATCACTTGTAAGCATAAGAGTTACCTGTTTAGAATCCACACCATATGCAACAACTGCAAGAGGATAATCAAGACCACAAACATCTTCATAGGCACTAATATCATCTGAAACCATCGCAGTAGGATCTGAAGAAAGAATGTCAGATATTGTACTTATCGCCCTCATCTTTTCACTTACGCCCGAACGTACAAAATAATTATTTAACATATTGACTTTTTTAGGTCCAAATGCAAGATTAACAGATTGTCTTAAACTGTTATCATCAGTCAAGTCTATCTTTCTTGCGCCCAACCTAAAACTGCTGCCAATACTCATCAACTCTCCGAAATCTGTCGACTTAGGCATCACAAAATCAGAGATCTCAAATAAAACTTTTGCAACATCATTATCAGAAAGTGTTATGAAAGCAACCGTATCATAAAACTTTCGTAATAACATTATATCATGGAAACAAGTCTGTGATATGCAAGTCTTTTCAGGATGTGCACACATCTCTTTCAAGAACTGAAGTTTTGTTTCAAAAAATGCATCAGCCCCATCTTTCTTATGAAGATTATAGATCTCAGCAAAACCACGACTCAGATGCATATCCATCTTTGAAAGATTTTGAAAATCATATATACCTTCAGCACTGATTATTTTCTTACCACCACGAGAGATATCAGACATATCATTATAATCAGAGAAAAGAACATCAGGAGAGTTAAAACTACCAAGCTTGACACCCATATCCATCAACCCCATCATTTTACTATGAGGATTGTATGTAAGATTTCCATCAAGAAAAAGAGTATTATCAACATCAAACACAGCCACATTAGGTTTTTTAAAACCCTCATTCATAAACTCTCTAAAATGAAGATCAACAAAAAAATTATCATATGTCAATCCAGTATTCAGAAGATTAGAATTTGCATCTCGCATCTCAAATACATTAGAGTCCCAGAAATCCCAATACTTCTTGATACGTTCCCGATTATCCTCAGTTATCTTAGACCGCATCTTCTGCGCAATCTCTTCCACCGCTTCTTTCTCTTCAGGATCTAAAGAAAATGTATTAGGTACTGTGTTAGGTACAGTTCTATCGACACCATCTTCATGCCCATCAATTGCAGGTTCAACTACCCTCTTACCTAAAAGTTCAAATAAACCCTTAAAAACAGGTTTTCTGCCCATATAAACAAATATTTTAGTTGAAACAGCATATATAGTTTATCCGGATATATGATTAAAATAACTTAAAAAATCAAGAAAAAATAATAATCTTATTTTTGTTCCTGACTCTTTTCCAGAAGAAGTTCAATTATGACAGACAGTTTATTGCTTATCTCGCAGAGACGTTCATCAGTCCGATTTGAAGTATCAACCTCTGTACCTTTCTGAAACTCCACTGGGTACTCAGTTTTGATCTCTTCAGGCACATAATCACTCTCTTTCTCAATAACCTTTTTCTCAATAGAAGTGATGTTCTTGAAATTCCCGGACACAGAATGAGAATACTCAACAGTATCTCCCACAGAGATATTCTCGATATATGACGGTTCCCACAACGAAAAACTATTTCCAGAAATACCGATTATAAAATAAGGTTTACCATTCCTACTTTTTTTAGGTTCACTTATAGTTTCAACAATACCTTCCATATTGTAAAAGGAATTCTAAGAATTTATAAATGTATCTTTACTTCACTGCAAGAACCAAGTGACGAATCTATCACTTATTGAAAGACCCGACAGACTGTATCTCAACTTAAGATCCGAAGAACTTACAGGAATCTCAAAGACAACACGACCACTCATAAGAGCATCAGTGTATATCCTCTTTGATTTAGGCAACACATCATATCCCTCGT
>DAOVHT010000031.1 GCA_030671745.1 Candidatus Nanohaloarchaea archaeon | reverse complement strand
TGCTGTCCAGGCGTTGGAAGATAGCGGCATTGTTGGCGATGAATTTCCGCATACCTATGAAGGCACGAATAATTTGCACACTCATTTTTACAGCAGTTTCACTTTTGAGGACAGAAGCAAGCATAGAAACACCTGCCTCAGTAAAAACATAAGGAAGAGAGCCGCCTAAATGCTGTTTCGAAGGTATCGCATTTTGCGATACCATAAAATCAACTTCTGCTTCATTAAGTTGGAACATAAATTTGGAAGGAAATCGTTTATTATTCCGTTTCACCTGCTCCCTTAATCTTATAGACTTAACATCATATAAACTTGCCAGATCACGATCAAGCATTACTTGAACGCCCCTGATAGTATGAATCTTATCTTTAAGATTATCTTGATTTACTGATACAATATGATTACTCATTTCAATCCTCTATTTTTATTATAAATTAGGTGGTCACATTTTGTGACCAGCTCTTCTTTTTCAGATGACAATTTAATACAATAGAAATATGTTTGGATGAGGTGCCAGTATATAAGTATGGAACCACTCGTGTGGGTGACTTTTGGTAGAATTAAATATTTAGTAGGACAATCATTCAACTAAAACTCTCAGGTCTTTCATCACTGCGCCTTGCATGACTTTCTTGCCGATGTCTGAGCGCTTCTTGAGAGTTATCAATACTTTAAAGGAGTAAACATTTATAAATTATAATCAATACATAATTAATATGGCTCTTAAAACAGAAGGAGATAAATTAGAACCAATTTATGTTGGAGATAAAGTTATAGGAAATTCCCGTTGGATAGGTGATGATGATAATCCCTATGAAGGAAAAACAGGCACAGTTGTTAGAATTGGCTATGGACCCCCACTATCAATGCGTTGCCTACAATCGATGTGTGATTTGAATTATCTTTCTGTAGACGTAAATTATGAGGGTGAAACAGATGTCGTTTTTTTATACACATTAAATCTAACTGAAAGAAATCAACGAAATTCAGAATTACTAGATAAAGGAGAACTAATCTATATTGGTGATATTGTTGAAGTCATTAATCCAGAACATACTTTATTCGGTAGGTCGGGATGGGTCAGAGCAATATACGATTCAGAAGGTAGTTTAAATTATGAGGTCAGAGATGCTGATATTTTGAAGTTAAGTACTGACCTCAGTCTGAAAATGGTAGATATGATTAACACACAATTCCAAAAAAGAATGTCGGATGAAACTGGATTTGAAGGATTTAAAATAAATGTAAAAAAAGAAAAACCGGAATTATATGAACTATTAGAAAAAGATAATGATCTTAAAGGAACATATAAAAAGCTTATTAGGGGAGATGTCATCAAACTATTAGAGACAGATGAAGAGTATAACAAGATAAAACAAAAGAGAGATAAATTAGATGAAGAAAATATATTTTCTATAGACCATCTTTCGGTCAGATTAATGAATACATCTTGATTAAAAATTGACCTCATTCAACCAGAACTCGCAGGTCTTTCATCACTGCGCCTTGCATGACTTTCTTGCCGATGTCTGAGCGCTTCTTGACTTTGATCTGCGCTTTCTTCCCCACAGTTGCTGAGAATAAGAACTCGTTTTCTTTGTAGATGTCTGCAATCATGCCGATGTATGACTTTTCAAAACCTATATTAATGTAGCCGCCGGATTCTGAAATCTTGTATAGTGCACTCTCTTTCAATGTCTCGACAATTGGCTCGACTGATATGTGCATGCCCAGCTTATCTTCAAGAGATGATATGGTTGCGCCTTTTTTACCGATCAATGCTGAGATGTCTTCTTTTGGTACGCGCACGAGTATGTTTTTGGGTGAGGTTATCTTTATGTCCGGGTTTCTTGTGAACTTTTTCAGCACTTTCCGTATCTTGTCTTCTGCAAGACGGTTCAGTGGAGATTTGTCAGCATCATCGTTATCTTCTACCGGCATGACAACTGTCTCATCACCGTAAGTGTAGATCTCGTGGGTCACGTCACCTGTCTCAAAATCGTAGACATCAATCACTGGTCGGGCCAGATCTTTCTCGACCATGCCGTGAGGCACCTTGACTTTCAGTGAAAGAGATAATACACTCTCTATCTTTCCACCCTGGACAAATATTATAGTGTCCAGGATCTGTGGTATCATGCCGAGTTCTATCCGTCCTATGAATCTGTGCATGACATCAATTGCTCTTGTTGCATGGACCACGCCTATCATGCCGACTCCTGCGAGGCGCATATCTGAGAATATCCTGAAATCTTTTGTCTGCCTGATCTCGTCGTAGATTGTTATGTCAGGTCGAACCAGAAGGAGGATCTCTGCTGTCTTTTCCATGCTGTTCTCTAAAAGACCGTATTGGGTTATATCAGAACCCAACTGAAGGTCTCTTGGATTTTCCATGGTCTTGACTATCTTTTTTTTGTCATTGTAAAATTCTGCAAGTGCCTGGCACAATGTGGATTTACCATGGCCTGGAGGTCCTGCTATAATTATTCCTTCTGCGCCTTTTGCAATCCGTGCATTTAGTTTTTCTGATAAGCTGTAACCATCTAATGAGATTTTTGTAATTGGTCTTACTGCGGTTATCTCCATCTTTTCAGAGAATGGTGGTCGGGTAATTGCAATCCGGTATTCTTTAAGCTGGATGACTGATACGTTTCGTCTTGATATTTCTGTGAATGATTCGTCTGAGACACGGTTTAGTTCAACTATCTCGTGGGCTATGTTTTCAAGCGTGTCTTTTGTTATGATTTCCTCATCTAATGAGATAAGTTCGAATGCGCCTGGTTTTCCTTTCTTGGCTTTTGGTGTTGCGCCCTCTTTTAGGTGGACTGACATGGTCTCGTTGTCAAAATAATCCTCAAGAGCGAAATTGGTTATCTTCTCTTTCTCGAAATATGTGACATCCACACCTTCGGCCTCGGCAGTCTTTGCTTGGACTATGTCGCCGGTCAACAGTGTTGCTTTTTCGTCTCGGGCAATGTCCCTTATCAGTGCGTCAATACGGCCGGAACTTGCCATCTTTATCTCTTCGGCTGTCGGTTTCCTGCCTATCTGCGTAATTGTTATCTTTTTTTCTTTTGCAATGTCCCTTATTGCTTTCAGTTCATCAAGACCTGTGAATCCTATCTCTTTTCCGCGGTTTGCCTGGTTCTCAAGTTCGGACACTACAAATTCTGGGATTATCAGAGTACCTTTTAGCTTGCCATCACGGATCATCTCCATGACTTTTCCTTCGATTATCGCTGAGGTGTCAGGTACATATTTCATTTTCATCACTATAGATATTATAATTGTTCAAATCTTTATTAAGGTTGATATGATTGATCCGGTCAATAGCATCAAAGGTATGTTGAACAGTAAAAGCTTGATTGATTAGATTAATAATTATATTGAGAAGATTGATTCATCAAACCCATTCACATCTTGATCTTTTTTTCTTTGCCTGTGACCATATCTCTTAGCATGAAACTCTTTTCATTTTTTTCCTTGTCGCCGATCACTGCAACATAACCGAATCCTTTCTTGTTGGCGTAATCAAATTGTTTTTTCAGGTTTCGTCCGGTCAGGTCAAGCTCGGTCACAAAACCTTTCTTTCTGAAAGTTGAGGCAACCTTTTTTGCATAAGGTCTGACATCATCGTTTACTGGCGCGATAAATACTGATTTCGGGCGTTTCATCTTTTCAAAGGCGTTTTTCTGTTCAAGAACTTCTAGAAGCCGTTCCATACCACCACCTACTCCTACCGCTGGCATGTCTTCCTTGCCGTAGACTCCGACGAGACCGTCAAACCGTCCGCCTGCAAAAAGTGAACCTAACTTTTCTGCTTTAGGGTCAAATGCTTCAAAGACTATCCCTGTGTAATATCCTATCCCACGCACTATGCTCAGGTCAAGGATGGACTCTTTTCCAAGACTGGCGAAAATGGTTTCAAGGGTGTCGATTGATTCTTGGATTTTTTGGTCTTTTGCAAACTCTTTTCTTAAGATAGGAATCAGATCTTTCGGTTTTCCTTTTCTGCCTAAGATATCAAGAAGGGATGTGGCCTGGGCTTTTGAGATGCCTGCATTTTCAAATTCGGCCAAGATATCGTATTCTGATAATTTTGGAATCTTGTCGACTGTGCGCATGGCACCTGCATAATATTTCTTATCGATTTTTAGATAGTTGAATATGTTCTCCACCAGTTTTCGGTTGTTTACCCTTACCTCAAAATCAAGTCCTAGGCTTTTTAGGATGTCTGAAGATAATGATATTATCTCTGCATCTGCGGCTGTCGAGTCTGTGCCGAAAAGCTCTACATCCCACTGGGTGAAACAACGGTACCTGCCTTTCTGAGGAGCGTCATATCGCCAGGCGTTGCCTATCGCGTAAAGTTTTATCGGTCTTGGCGTGCGCATGCCAGCCACCATCCGTGCGATGCCGCAGGTGAGATCAAATCTTAATGCCAGTCTTCTGTCGCCCTTGTCTTTGAAATCATAGACCTCGCCAAGATTATCTTCGCCGGCCTTTGCGGCGAGTGTGTCCCACATCTCGAGTTCTGTGGGCGCAACTTCTGCGTAGCCGTAGCTGTCAAGGACGGTCCGGATATTGGTATATATCCATTTGCGTTTTTCCATCTCGTCTGCGACTATGTCTTTCATCCCTCGCGGTGGTTGATATTCTACCATAAAATTACCTTATTTTACTGCCTTTTCTTTTGTGAATGTCTCAAATATAGTATCTACTGTCTTCTGGATGTCGTTTGATGTCATTGATACTTCCGATATTATTGTGCGCAATTCATCAAGAGAGGTCTTTGAGGACACTTCTGATGCGGCACTGAACACTTCTTTAGGTAATATGTCAAGTTTTGATGACAGTTCTTTCTGAGTCTTGTTGAGACCATTTATGTCTTTTCCGAGCTTTGCTATGTTTATGTTCAGTTCTGCCATCCGCTCGTATAAAAGTTTTGCGTCAGTGTCATTCATATGTCATCACCATTTTCGGTTCACAAAGTATGCGATGCCGCCTATGAACCATAGGGCTACGACGTCAAAAGCTAGGGAATTATAGTCTACGTATGCGCCTGCTGCTGCCGATATCGGTGCGAATAGGAGCATCAGGAACGAGACGAACACGAGCGCTACCAAGAACGGGTGCTCTTCCATATACATAATCAATGTCTGTTTCATAAGAATCACTGTATCTTAATTTGGGGTCTATGGTTTATATTTGTTGTTGAACAGGAGATCTATATTCAGACAAAAGTAAATTATTTAAAGATTAAATGAATATTAGGTGTATGTTTAACTCAGTTAGTGATGAAAAGGACAGATTAAGGAAATATAGTCTTATTGAACTTCTTAACGACAAAGAACCAACTATGGAATTTTATTATATACCAGGAGCGAGTTCAACATTCAGAAATTTTTATCGTGCAGAAAGTGATAATTTTGAACTGATAGTATCCACACACGGCATTTTACGTAATCTTTTTTGTGATGCACGTTATTTAATAATGGGTGACACAAATATGCTTTTGACACCTACTTTGGATGAAATTGAAAATAGTATAGGTAAAGATGAAACAGATAAGTTTATTTCAGAGCATAGCCTAGACTCATATAAAGATACAAATCAAGGGATTTATAATTCATCTCTATTTCAAAATGAGACTAGAATAGGGACCTATTACAATGCACGCCCTGGACATTTTGATAAGGAAACATTTATGACTTCTTTGGATAGGATTATAGGTGCCAATGTTGAGCTGAAAGAAATTATGACTTCAATCTGATTCTATAATTGATTCAAAATCTAAATAACATTTAAATCATTGCAGTACAATATTGTCTTATGGGACTCTTTGACATGGGCAATACATTGATAGCTGATGAGAATATACTTCTTGAGGATTATGTGCCATCAGAAATGGTGCACAGGGACGGGCAACGGCAGGAGATGGCCAATGCGCTCAAGCCAGTAACTGTCGGCCGGCAGATTTCTAATGTTTTCCTGTACGGAGACACGGGTGTGGGTAAGACTTCATTGACCAGATGGATGTTCCGTGAGCTTGAGAAACATTCGTCAACGCGCATCAAGACGGTATACATCAATTGCTGGAAACGGTCGACAAGCCATGCCATACTTATTGAGATACTCCTCAGTCTCGGGACATTCCTCAATCATAAGCAGCCCACTAATGAACTTATTGCGCTTCTTGAGAAACATTGCGAGAAACATTCTCTGTCGCTGATTGTCGCACTGGATGAGGTGGACCAGTTAAATGATGAGGAGTTGCTCTACACACTTTCGCGGGGGAAGTTCGGGCTTGTGCTGATATCAAATGATGCCTATGCATTCATCGATACGGACTCAAGGATCAAGTCATCGCTTAATTTGCGCAGTATAGAATTTCCTAAATATAAGTCGGCAGACATCGCTGAGATCATCAGGTTGCGGGCTGACACTGCACTTATCCCGGGCGCAATAGATGATGAGCTTATATCAGTCATGGCACACAAGGCCAAAGGTGATGCGCGTGTTGCAATCGACATGCTCAAGAGGGCGGCACTTGTAGCTGAGGAGCGAGGAAAATCAAAGGTTGAGATTGATGATGTCCTTAAGTCTGTGGGCGAGGAACAGTTCCTTCGGCGGGACAGGATACTGCCCAAACTGAACAATGATCAGAGGATCCTTTTTGATGTTGTCGAGAGCGCGGGTGACATTTCGTCGTCGGATTTGTATGATAAATATTCTGCGGTCGCAACTGACCCTATCAAGGAGAGGACTTACAGGAAGTATATGGAGTCGCTTGTGAAACAGAAAGTTATCGATGCCGAAGGCGAGGGGCGTTGGAGAAAGTATAGGATTTGTGTTTGAAGATTGATTTTCTTTTTTTAATAATTAAATCATAAATCAATCTAACAATATAAATATAAGATAATATGTGCATTTATTTGTATATCATATGGTGATGACTATGGCAACAATTAATCTAAATTACGACAAACTGGGTAGTGGATATCTGTTTCCACAGATTGCAGAAAGAACTCAAATCTTTTTAGATAAAAATCAAGATGCAAAAATCATGAAGCTTGGAATAGGTAACACTACAGAAAAATTAGTACCCTCAATAATTGAAGCACTTCATGATAGTGTTGATAATCTTGCACATAATGAGACTTATACGGGTTATGGAGATGAACAAGGAAATTCTATATTAAGGAATCTTATAGCAGAACAGTATGCTGCAAGAGGCATACATATAGAACCTTCTGAAATATTTGTGAGTGATGGGGCTAAGCCAGATTCAGCAAACATCCAATCTATATTTGGTCAGGGTATTGTAGCTGTGCAGTGTCCATCTTATCCAGTCTATGTTGATACTAATGTCATTGATGGAAGGACGGGTGAATTTGATGAAGAGACACAACAATATGAAGGCATTGTCTATATGCCATGCACTGCTGAGAATGATTTTTTCCCTGAAGTACCTACTGGAAAAGTTGATATCATATATCTGTGCAGTCCGAATAATCCAACCGGCGCGGTAGCTACAAAAGAACAGCTTCAGACATTTGTGGACTATGCAATAGACAACAAGGCAGTAATCATCTTTGATGCCGCATATGCACAATACATCTCTGACCCTAATCTTCCAAAAAGTATATATGAAGTTCCTGGCGCAAAAGAATGTGCGGTTGAGATATGCAGTTTCTCTAAATCTGCAGGGTTCACAGGAGTACGGCTTGGTCATACTGTGGTGCCTATGGATCTTGTTGTGGAAGATACAGAAAGAAAACAATTAAATACTACTTGGAACCAAAGGCAAACCAGATTCTTCAACGGTGCATCAAACATTTCACAGGACGGTGGTCTTGCAGCATTGTCTGAACAGGGTCTGAAAGAGTCTCAGTCTGTTATTGACTATTACATGGAAAATGCAAGAATCATCAAGGAAGGTGTCGAATCTCTTGGTTTTACAGCCTATGGTGGAGTAAATGCACCATATGTATGGATGAATACTAAGGGTATGAAATCATGGGATTTCTTTGATAAATTACTTGAAGAAACACATGTTGTCGGAACTCCTGGTGTCGGCTTCGGACCAAATGGTGAAGGTTTTATCCGGTTGAGCGCTTTCGGTCATAGAGAAGATATTGAAGAAGCTGTAGACAGTATGATTCAAAATCTGAAGATGTGATTTTTTAATTTTGAATGGTTTTAAAATCATTTAAGAGATAGATGAGAATAAATTTATCAGTCGAACATATTATTCTCTGACACTCTTTTATTTTTTCTAATATACTAACAATTATCTCTTTTGTTACAGGCTTTGTTTTTTTAAATTGCACAGAATACCAAACCCAATTCACTTTATAATTTGCCAATGGCCGCCTTTGTCGGGACCTATGCGCTTGATTATGTTTAAATTTTTCAGTTTTTGTATATTTTTATCTATTGCAGTCGTACTTATATTTAATATTTCAGATAATTCTTTTTTTGTAATTTCAGGTTTTTCTTGTACCAATAATATAATCTTTAATTGATTTTCTACCAACTTACTACCAACCTTTTCTACCAACTTACTACCAACCATCTCAATTAATTCTTTTCTTGTAACTTTTGGATTTTCAGTCATCGCAATGATTATTTTCTCCGAACTTTTCTCCGAACTTTTAATTATGTCATCACTAACTTTTTCGCGGTCAAATACAATCCGGAACCAATTTGAACTTATCTCAAATTTAACATCAGGCACTAATTCTTTAATCCGTTTAATTCCAGATCCCATTTTTTCAACAAAACCAGCCCGTAGCATACAATCTGCTATTATGGGATTTCTTGTGACACTAATATTACCGAATTCTTTTTCATCAAATAATAATTTTCCGGGATTCATAATTTCTACTTTATTCGCAAAGATATTAATCAGAATACGACCCTCAACAAAATAATCCCTGTGGATCATCGCATTTAAAATAGCTTCCCTTAATGCTTTTTCTGGTATTTCTGGAGTTTCAACCCTTGAAACACCAATTATTTTCGCATTGGTTTTAATATTTCGTAGAATGAATGTGAGCGCATTTTCAAAATTAGAAATAAAATCTGCATCAAATTCTTTTTTATCAAGCATACTTAGTTTAGATGTGCCACTATATAATACACAGCTTATATCTGCACTAAGGAAAAATTTAGTTACAGTATAAGGGAAAAGCAAAACACACGCATTATTTGGTTTTTCATCAGTCAATAGATTTAGATTTTTTAAAAGATGTTCTTTAGGTAATGTTCTTGAAATATTTGCCTTGTCTATAAAACGGTTAAATTTCTCATTATCAAAGTCTTCTTCTAAATTAAAATCAGGATTAATTTGTTTTTCAAATGAGATTTTATTGCAAGTTCTAAGAAATTCAATTAATTCATCCCTGTTTAGTCTTTGAGAATTAGCACCTTGTCTTAAATATGTTTTTCCACCAACTGAATAGGGTTTATCTTTGCCTTCCGGAATATATATTACTCCAATATTGTCAATTGTTTCAAAATTAATATTAAATGAAGGTTCCATATTTCTTGCAATTGTCTGTATTTGTGAGGCGATTTTATTTGAGGAAGTAAAACCCTTTATAGAACCATCGTCTTTTACACCCAATATAATAGTCCCACCAGAGGCATTTGCAAATGCACAGATCTCTTTACCTATTGAACTGTTCAAACTTTCCTTAAACTCAAGAGTATAACCTTCTCCTGTTTTTATCAGTTTGAGCAGATTATCTTTAGAGTTCATGAGGTATCATTGGTTTTACGTGATACATAATACTTGGTTACCACCTAGGGTGGTACCTTTCTGAGGATTTAACCAGGTTGAAAAATATAATTGAATTACAATTATTTAACCATCAAAACACAATTAGATCTATGGAACGACGGGAATATGTCATATGGGCGATTATCGCATTCATGTTTGTCTCTGGCGCGTACCTTTACCCAGCAATGCCTGAGACCATGGCGACGCATTGGGATGCGGACGGCAACGTTAATGGGTACAGTTCACGGACTGTCGGTGTGTTTCTGATACCAGTACTTACTATAGGCATATATCTATTGTTCAAGGCAATACCGCACATCGCCGTATACAAAAAAAATATAGAATCGTTCAAAGAGTATTACTTTTATCTTGTCGCAGGTGTTGTCATATTCCTTTCAGCTGTGCAGGGAGCGTCACTTGCCGCAAACTTAGGTTATCAATTCAATATGACTTACATAATTATGCCACTTATGGGTCTCTTTCTTTTCGGTATCGGTACAATATTGGAAAAGACAAAACGAAATTTCTTTATAGGCATAAGGACACCTTGGACATTGTCAAGTGATGCCGTGTGGGACAAGACGCATCGTCTGGGCGGTAAAGTATTCAAGATGATTGGTGTGCTTGCACTGGTCAGCATGATTGTCCCGGGAAGCCTGTTATTTTTCATAATAGCTGTCTTTGCAGGGATAATGTATCTTGTTGTCTACTCTTATGTTGAATATCAAAAAGAGGAAAAGGATAAGAGATAAAGATTAAATCTTTTTTGGAGTCATTGGATTATTCAGAGCTGACATCGGCACTGTGAAAGGTTCTTTGAAGGTGTGCGATCGGGGTGTAAAATACTCTAAGGATATATCTTTGTCAGGGAAGACTGCTATGTCATAATTTATCCTGTGATAAAATGTACTTCTATCGCCTTTGTGCCCAGATATTAACTTCTCTAGTGATACACCGAAAATCTCTTTCACTACGGCTCTATCTTCGATTTCTAAAAGATATTGTTTCGATGATGACAAAAGAGGTAGACTCAACTTGGAATTGCCAAAATCGAAGATGTGTCTTTTTTCTTTTATCTCTTTTGCAAGCTGTAAATTGTCTGGTCTAAAATGAGGAAGAATGTTCTCATTGACATATCTGTTAAGAGAATCTGCATCGTATGTTGGATTGGTTGGCGACACAGAATAATACATGAAACTTTCAAATGTTGCACCCGGAGTTGGTATGATTAGTGGGTCGGGTTCTTGGTATAATTCACTGTTTAATTCTAGATCTGGAATCTCTTTTAATAGTTTAAGTATGAAATCATCACAATTATCATCCATAGGTAGCACCAATTAAAGTTATTAGTTCTTTAAAATTTATAAATCCAGGAGCTATATGATAACTATAAAAACTATCAAGACAAGATTATCTATTGAGTGATACAATATGCCTTACGCAGTCACACATGTACTTACGGCCATAATAGCATCAGACTTAATACGAGATTATTCTAAAAGATATGGAAAGTATTTTACATTGTATACTGTTTTTCTTGCCGGTGTCGGCGGACTGTTGCCTGACATTGACCTGCCGATAATGTGGATGCTATCATTTCTTGGTCTTGGTGAAGGCATTATAAATTATGGTCTTGTAACGCACACACTGTTTTTCGCGATTCTCTTTCTGATACCGGCACTGTATCTGTTGAAAAAAGGAAAGATAGATCATGCAATGCATTTCGGTGCACTCGCTTTCGGTATACTTACACACAT
>DAOVHT010000133.1 GCA_030671745.1 Candidatus Nanohaloarchaea archaeon | reverse complement strand
TATATTTAATTTCACTTAATACTTCCTCATACGGTTTCTGGAACATTTTTTCAATACTTGGTTTCATAAGTGTTAAATAAATTGTTATAATTTTAAAAATGTTTCGGGTTTTATTAAACTATAATAGTTAAACTAGGTCTGTTTAATTTATGGGAATCAAAAAAAGAAATAGAAAAAAGGTATTAAGAAATACCTATTCTGTGAATACGTTCTTGTCAAGGATTGTCCAGTAACTGAATTCTTCACCTTCAACAATCTTGTCTTTCATGTCTTCAGTTATCTCTATGGCGAAAGTCTCGTAAGTTTCCATGTCCATGACTTGCGCTGTGTTAGCTGAAATTGATAATATCTGGCAGGTTCTCTTGTCAAGGATAGGCGATATCAGCCTGTGTCCTGCAGGGCTTATATGGACTCGTTTCTTGCCATCAAGTATACCCACGGCTTCAATCCGGCATTTTGCCTCACCGTGCTTTCCTGGTTTTGAGATCTTGTTGTCAGTCACTCTACATACGACGTCGTCAAATATGACATAATTTCCTTTTTTTGCGTCTCTTGAATTTATCTGTTTGCTGTCCATAGCCATTTGAATTACACCTTTTCTTAAAAATATTTTAGTGTGACTGGAATTGAGCCAGCACCTATAATAATTAATTGTTATCTGAAAACACTTATAAAGATTTGTGAGATTTTTGATTGTTTGAGATTGGATATCAAGATTGTCTTGTGGCAAATCTTATGTCTTTCTCTTTTATTGTCTTTCTACCTGCATGCTCTGCCACATTGACGGCTTCAGTGCCTATGTCTTTCGCGAATTCTTCAATGACTTTCCTTAATTCTTTTGCGGCTTCATCTGATACTCTTTTTGCACCTGCGTCGCGTAGGATCTTTTCAACTGAAGATAATGAGAGTTCTGCCATGAGTATTACCTGTTATATAATTTGTTCTTATCCTTTTTTTGTAATGTGACATTTATATGTCTTTTCGGTAATATTATATCTTATGGATCTTTTAGGTGATGATGCTGTTGATGGTGTCGCGGATAATGATACAATATATATCTTAGATAGTACTGTGTTTCTGGAGAAGTATAGCGGGCGGTTCTCTGATAAGGCGTGCGTGACTGTATATGAGGTTTCAGAGGAGATAAAGGATCCCTATGCAAAGATACAGTTTGATATGCTTGTGCAGTCCGGGCTTGCTATATTGTTGCCTAAAGATGAATTTGTCAGACTTGTAAAGGATAAGCTCAAGGATACAGGCGACAAGCTTTCGGGAACTGATATAAGCGTGATTGCGCTCTGTATGGAATTTGCAGGGCGAGGAAAGAAGGCAATAGTTGTCAGTGATGATTACGGTATCCAGAATACTGTCAAAGCTCTCGGACTGAAATATCTGGCTGTGTCGCAGAAGGGTATCAGTCGGGTTCTGAAATGGCGCAGGAAATGCACTGCTTGCGGTGCGGATACTGATAAAGAGATATGCGACGTGTGCGGGAGCGAGACAAAGTTTGTTTCAAAATCCAGAAAAAAGCGTTGAGGACATTAAAGTGATTGTGTTTTAGGTATTTTTTGGATAGTTACACTTATCGAAACACTTAAAAAGATTTTGCATTAATTAAACTTAACTTCTTCTCGGGGTGTAATTCTTATGGATATAGTTAAGACAGGTACAACTACTTTAGGTATGGTCTGCAATGATGCGACTATCATGGCCGCTGATCAGCGATCATCTATGGGTTATCTTGTTGCAAGCGAGACAATGACAAAAGTGTTGCAGATTTCAGATAAGCTCGTCATGACTATTGCAGGTACTGCAGGAGACGGACAGGCACTGGCAAAGTTGATGTCTGCAGAACTCAAGCTTTATAGCTTTCAGGAAGGAGAAGTTACAGTCAAGACTGCTGCATCTCTTTTAGCAACTGTATTAAGGACATCGTTCAAATCATTCAGGCCTGACATGGTCCAGATACTTTTAGGCGGTTATGATTCAACAGGTCCTCATGTATATTCAATCGATCTTGCGGGAGCAATTGAGGATGCTAAGACATTCGCATTTACAGGTTCCGGGTCACCTATGGCTTTAGGTGTGTTGGAAGATGGTTATACTGAAGGTATGTCTGTAGATGGTGGACTTAAACTGATACACAGTGCACTTATGGTCGCTAAGAAAAGAGATATGGCTACAGGCGGTCATTCAGTTGATGTTGCAGTCATCACAAAAGAAGGGATCAGATGGGTTCCTGAAGATGACATATTAAAATTGAAAAAATAATATCTTTATTTTTTTAGTTTTTCATTTTTTTACTTTAACATTATCATTTTTGCATTATTATAATTTTTTATTTGTATTTTAGGTCTATTATTATCCGATTTTAATATTTTAATCTCTGGTGAAAATCTATGAATCTTAACGAAATAAAGGGCAAGCTTCCGGCAGGCTCAATGATTACAAAAATTCTTTTTGAGGGCTCAGATATAGTGCTCTATACTAAAAATAGAAATTTCTTTGTTGAAAGCAGTCAGGAAGTAAGGGATCTTGTTCAACTTTTGAGGAAAAGGATAGATATTAGACCAGACCCTGCCATCTGTGAGAAACAGGATGTGGCAGCTGCAAAAATACGAAAGATTGCACCGTCTGAAGCTGAGGTCGGGGAGATACTTTTTGAACCTGAATTCAGTCGAGTCATAATCTATGCTAAAAAGCCAGGTCTGATCATCGGTAAGCAGGGGCAGACACTCAAAGAGATAAAGGGTGAGACCTGTTGGAGTCCTATGATAAAGAGGATACCTCTTATCGAGTCAAAGATTGTTGATAAGGCGAGAGAGATAATCCATAGTGAATCAAAATATAGGCAACGTTTCCTTAACCGTATCGGTGAACAGATCCGGATGGACAAAGGTTCAAAGGAAGGTTGGGTGCGTGTATCATTTTTAGGGTCTGCAAGGGAAGTTGGTAGATCTGCTATTCTTCTTCAGACTAAAAGGAGTAGGGTCCTTCTTGATTGCGGTGTCAATGTGGCGTCAGTTGCTGACAGGCATCCGTTCCTTGAGGCGCCTGAGTTTGATATCGAGGATCTTGATGCAGTCATAATAAGTCATGCACATCTTGATCATGCAGGATTCCTGCCATATCTTTACGAATATGGTTATGACGGTCCTACATACCTTACAGCACCTACAAG
>DAOVHT010000131.1 GCA_030671745.1 Candidatus Nanohaloarchaea archaeon | reverse complement strand
ATTTGTCTAATAATGTTCGAGTCATTATCCCGTATCAGAAGGATCTGGTTGACAATTGGTTGGCTATAGAGACACAGGATGATATTTTTTGGCATAGTGTCCTTTCTGAAGATGTGAAATATAGAAATATATTTCAGTCAGACGAAAATCCTTTTACTTCTGAATCTGATAGGTATGGTGCCTTTGCGTTCTTTGTTAAACCAAAAGGGTTAGGGGGTTTATATTCGTTGATGATGCCGAGTGAGATGATTGATTTTTGTGATATTTGTTTTGATGTGTTCTCGTTAGGGTCTGAAAATACTAAATTGTCTAAATGGGTTAAAAATAATGGTGTCAATTATTCTCTTGGTGCTTTATCGTATTATTTTTATAATAAGGAAGATGCAATAAAGCGAGGTATTGCGTATCATAAAAAAGGAATATTTAGTCATAAAAGTGATTTAAGTTTATGATATTAGACTATTTTTTCTCAAAACCTTATGATAACCAATTGCGAACCTGTGTGATTCGTTTTAAATAAATGATTGCTTAAAGATAATTTTAAAAAGAATAGTTGTCATTTAAGGGGGGTGATAGTATGTGTGATATATCTCTTGATGAATATTTTGATATAATAGATGATTCAAATAGAACATATTTTAGAGATAAATGTGGTGTAGAAGGTGATTTTAAAGAAAATCGATTTTTAAGAAGCGGTGTTATTAATTTGATAGAACTTCATCTGAATGGCAGTAATACTATTCTTGATGTTGGTGTAGGACAAGGTGTAAATTCATTATTTTTTCTGAAGAATGGTTATGTTGATAAATTGGTTGGTATTGATAATGATCCTAGACTTCTTGATATGTTTTTACAAAATGCTGAGAGACTTGAGGTTAGTGATAAAGTTGAGGCAGTTGAATGGGATTTGATATATGGTATTGACACTAGTTTTGTACCTGATTGCATACTGTGTATGGATATGCTTTATGGTGATCCGTCATCTGGATTTGGGAAGAATTCTGTAGGCAGTTATCTAAATGTAGATAATAATATTACTGTAAATGCTTTATCTGATATCGGAGCAGATAAAATTATAATTACTCGTAATTGTGGGTGTATTACTGGTGTATGTCAGAATTCATACAATATGAAACAGGACTTAGAAGATGCTGGTTATCATGTTGTGGATTTTGGAAGTAAGATAACTGGTGATTCTGCATTAGATTATGCAATTGCTACTATTAGTCCTTAATTTACTATACTATTTTTCAAACCCTTTCTTTCTCAACATCTTATGGTACCCAATTGCAAATCTATGAGATTCGTCTCTTATGTGCCTTAATAGAAGGAGCGCTTTTGAGTCTTTCTCAAGAATAATAGGATTTGACCGGTTTGGCAGGTAGATCTCTTCTTCTTTTTTTGCAAGAGATATTATCGGCTGGTTTCTTATGTTCAGCTCTTTGAAGACCTG
Source organism: Candidatus Nanohaloarchaea archaeon (assembly GCA_030671745.1). Taxonomy (GTDB): domain Archaea; phylum EX4484-52; class EX4484-52; order EX4484-52; family GLR71; genus GLR71. The sequence continues at coordinate 1,742 of DAOVHT010000131.1, read as the reverse complement.
AAGTGCTATGTTCAACTGGCCTTTGCCGCCGTCGATAAGGATGAGGTCTGGCATGGGCGTGTTCTCATCTTTCAGGCGCTTGTATCTTCTTCTTATTACCTCGCGCATCATGGCAAAATCGTCAATGCCTGTGACTGTCTGTATCCTGAAGCGCCTATAATTTTTCTTGTTGGGTCTTCCGTCTTTGAACTGGACCATGGAGCCGACTGAATGTCTGCCGCCTATTGTTGAGATGTCAAAACCTTCTATTATTCTTGGTTGTTTTTTTAGGTTGAGTGCTGTCTTCAGTGTTTCTGTTCGGGCTTTATCTTCTTTGTCTTGTGCGATTTTTGTAGTATATGCCTCTTTTGCGTTCTTGTCTGACATCTCTAGGAGTTTCAGTTTTTCGCCCTTTTTCGGTGTGTGTATTGTTACTTTTTTTCCTTTTATGTCTGATAGCCATTCTTCCATAAGTTGTTTCTCTTTTAGGTCGTATGGTGTTAATATTTCGTTAGGTATTGATTCATTGTGCCTGAAATAGTACTGCTGGATGAAGCTTTCAAGCATCTCTTGATCTTCTGCAATCTTGTTGAATGTATAATGTCTGCTGGCGGTCAGTGTTCCGTTCCTTATGATTAATATGTTGAAGACTACCTTTTCATTTTCTGCGTGGTGACCTATTATATCTACATCATTCTTTTTTTTCAGGATCACTGTCTGCCTGTCGGAAAGTGGTCTTAATTGTGTCAGTTGGTCTCGGTATATGGCTGCGGACTCAAATTCATGGTTCTTGGAGGCCTGTTTCATGTTGGTCTCAATCTCTCTTATCACATCTTTCGTGTCGCCTTTCAGGAAACGTATCGCTAGGTCAATTGATGTCATGTAGTCTTTGTGTGATGTATGGTCTTCACAGGGGCCGTTGCATCGTTTCATGTGGTAGCTCAGGCAGACTTTTTTTGGAAGTGTTTTGGGTCTGCAGTCTCTTATCCTGAATATGTTTCTGATCAGGGATACTGTGTTCATGACAGAATTGGTGTATGGGCCGAAATGGGTGTCATCTTTTGATAGTTTCCGTCGCGATATGATTATTCTCGGGTATGGGTCTGATGTCGTGATGGTTATGTATGGGTATGCCTTGTCGTCTTTCAGCTCGATGTTGTATTTTGGTCTGTTCTTTCTTACGAGTTCAGCTTCAAGGATGAGCGCTTCCTTTTCTGTGTTTGTGATGATGAATTCTATGTCTTCTATTAGGGATACCATTTTTTCGGTCTTAGGGTCTTTTTGTGTCTCTGAGAAGTATGATTTTATCCTGTTTTTGAGGTTTTTGGCTTTGCCTATATAGATTATGTTTTTGTTTTTATCTTTCATCAGGTAGATCCCTGGGTGTTTTGGTGCGTTTGTGATTTTCTCTTTGAGCATGGTAATCATTATGTGCTGTAAATGTTATAAATTATGGAATTTTATGTATTTTGTCACTGACTTGTGTCAAAAAGCGAAAACTTTATAAACTCCGAAGTACTATATACTTGTAGTTACTTCAAGAGAGTAACTTACATGGATTGATTATTATGGATGAAACTCAGATTAAGACAATGCTCAAGATTGCTCGGGAAGCAGGCAACTTCAGAGAACTTAAAAGGCTTGAAAAGATTATGCGTTTTCATGATCCTGGCTTTAGCTATGCTAAGATGAGAGCACAGAAAAAGTATCTGAACCAGAGTATTTTTGAGAGGGTCAAAAGTACAAACAGTGGTAAATTCGCT
>DAOVHT010000129.1 GCA_030671745.1 Candidatus Nanohaloarchaea archaeon | reverse complement strand
CACCTGAATATGACAAATCTTTAATACCCATAATTTTTTTCTTAAGTGCTTCAGAAAGGAAATCACCATCTGCAAATTTTTCTTTGACAGGTCCAGGCCCACCAAGAAGTATACCTTTAAGGTGTTTATTGGACTCAAATGACTTTGTTGCACTCTCTCCAATCATCTTCATGAAATTAAGAAGGAGTCCCGCACGAACCCTTTCAAATCTTTGAGCACTCTGTCCACCTTTACCGGTCTTGCCAGGCACCATCGAATCAAAATGATTCAAGGATTTTATGCTTTTACCAGTAAGGAGTCCAATACTTGCTTCAGACTTATCAATTGTCACAAGACCATACACTTCTTTTTCCTCGATTAGTTCTTTAAGGTGATCAATCAAGAATGTCTGCTCACACCTATAAGTTCTAAGATTAATAGGTTCTGGTGGTTCAAACATCCAAAGCCCAATGTCAGCCACACCTTCTTTTTCAGAAGTATTACCACTATAGATACAAAGACCATTAGGTGGTGTGACCTTATAATCCCTTAATGCCTGCTCAATCCGCCCGAGAGCACTCATGACATTTTTTCTTGTGGTCTTAGATTTTATGTTCGCGCAAGTTCCTGCTTCCTGACGCACAAGATTTGTTATCTCATTGATATTGTAACCTGAAGGAACACTGATTGACACAAGTTCTGTATGACGACCTCTATATGAACCGAGTTCACGTATGAGAGCTTTCAACTGTTTTTTATTGATCAACACTTCGTTAAATAAGAACACCTTATAATATATTTTACATTACAGACCATTAATTGTCACTGTTACTTTTAAAAACATTACCCCCCCATCACCAAGGTATATTAATATTCCTATAAAGCGGACCAATTATCTCAGGTCCCCAGAAAGTGCTCCCCGCAAGCTTGAAAGTGCCTTGTGTGAGCGCATCCAGCATCTCGCTCTGGTAAGGTCCTTTTTCAACAGTGAATTTAAGGTCCACACCAAAATTTTTGAAGAACTCTTTAGTTGTCTTTACAAATGGAACTTCTTTCTTTTCAGGTTTTGAAACCCTCTGCAATAGGACATCACTGTAATCATTGAACTTGAGTAACTTTTTCTGAACGACATTCTTTATGACATCTAATGCGGCATCACGGGTCTTGCGTGCAGCTTTATAGTAACTGCCAGGGATGATGAGATTGCCCACCTTATCAAAAGAGAGTCCACCGGTCTTTTCTTCATCATCTTTTAATTTTTTAAGGTCATCTTCTGAAAACAGTATAAAATCTTCTTCAGTATACTTTTTTCCGTCAACATCCACCTTGCCGTCATCATCTGCATGTTTCTTGAAATCTTTACCTTTAAGGATACGATCTTTATGGGCATATACCATATTGTCTTTGGTCATCACATACGACCCGAACTCTTTCGTGCAATGGTACTTAAGAGAATATTTATCCTTGTCCATATTGATGATATTTCGCATTTCTATCTCAATCTTCTCATCCTCACACTTTCTTTCCAAAAGCTTCAAGAGCAACATATTTTTAGTGACGATATAACCATGTATTGTCCACATACCATCTTCAATAGGTGTGGGTTGACCATCTTTAATGACATTGAATATAGTCTTTTCATAATCAATAGTCCAGACAGTATAATACCATTCAGCTTCATCTAACTGCCCATGATGATCAAATTTATGTTGTGCATCAGTCATGTGCGTAAGACCACTGACATACTTCTCAATCTGTTTTTCAGTAATCCATGGATATTTACCCAAAATAAGATTCCCCCCATCCTTATTTTTTTCCTTATAGAGATATTCTTCCTGTATATGATAATCATACGCCTCAATTTCACCATTCTTTCCGACATATCTAGGATTCTTATACATCTCATCTGGAACCCGATCAATATTATGTCGTGTCCTTAAAGGTTTCCACATCCACACAGTCTGATTAGTGAAGCTTCTTGCTTCCCCTGGCCTATCAAAGAAACTATTATTCACACCAGCACGACCGCCCTCGGAAGACAATGAATTATTGAGCATCTTATGTTGCATCACATGGGGTTTTAACCACTCTCTTCGCTCATCAAGATACCGCTCTTTTGTATCACAGAGAGTTTTCACAGTCCTGTATCGCTCATCAATCCCTTCCTTGAAAAGATTTTTCCATTGCGTGTATGCAGCCCATTTAGCTTTAAGGAAATTCTTCTCCACCTGAGGCAGTTTACCTAAAGATCCACCTTCAGCAAGATCCTCAAGATCCGCCATACTCAAGAAATCTTCAACAATAGTGGGCATTATGTTAGATTTTCGCATAAAAGCCATACTGAGCCTACCTTCACCCTGACCACCACCGCCACCAGTATAGTAATCGACCTGATCAACAAAGATGGTCTTGAGTGCGGCCGTATCATCAGAAGTATAATAATTGAGCATCTCCTCAGCTTTCCTAACATCATGCTGGAGAAGTTGCCATTGCCCAACCTCATTACCAATGTCTGTAAGAGTAGTGCTTATGATTCTTTCAAGCTCACCCCTTTGGGCTTTTGCATTCTGGTAGAACGGATTCTGTGTATGCGGTGTGACATGAAAATCTTCCTTGACTTTCATAACCTTATATTCACGATTACCTAAACCGAAAAGCAGACCGTCATATATGCCTTGTGTAGCCCCCAAAGTTGAAGTAGTATTGACTTTACGATACGTATTGAGACCCACAGCTACCCAACCGCTCCGTTTCATATGATCTGGTTTGCCACCACCCAAACCTTCCATTTCCCAACTTAAAGGATCCCCACTCATAATAAATTCAACCTAATACAATTAATTGCAATTAACTAGTATATTAACATTTTGCAGAAAGAAACCAAAAAAATGCAAAAATGATCAAAAAATAAGAAAAACAAGCCCAATAATAAGTATGATTATCCCGAAAAACATCGCAGTTGCATCCATACCCCTATTATATTGACCGCAATAGGGGAATTTAAAAGTGAGGAAAAAACCAAATAAAGTCAATACAAGACCTATAAATTTAATTCTCAATAAAGCAGCAGACACACCAGAAAATAATATATAGCTACCAATACCTACAAGAAGAATTGAAACTATAATATTTTTTTGAAATATCAGATCATTCACTGCTTTTTCATTTCGGATTGCAGTATAAAAAATGATAAACAATCCGAGACCGACCATAATTGCAGGAATCAGTTCCATAATGATTACATATACCCACATATTTAAATAGATTTTTGTAATTTCATGAAATACTATTTTTTTCAAGCCATTACATCTGTATATCTAAGCCAAGACAGACAATATATATATACCACAGACATCAATAATATTTAAAGAGGATATTTATGGTTTTTGCAAGGACAAAATT
>DAOVHT010000001.1 GCA_030671745.1 Candidatus Nanohaloarchaea archaeon | reverse complement strand
GGGGGGGTTGGAGGTCTTGGTGGGATCTGTGGGCCAGAACAAGTAGTATACGTAGTATAATTAGTAGTTGCATAAGTATATTTTGGTGAACATCCATAATTATAACAAGATTTATGACGATGCGAATAGCAACTTGTACAACCTAAACCGCAACTGCGACAGTGAGTATGGAATGGACCATAACAATATCCATAATCATCATCTTGACAATTGAGAACATTGTACGTCACATCTGAACTTTCTTTTCCAGGACACTCATCAGGATCATTCATATAGTGATCATAATTTGCAATACTATCTTGAGTATGGCAGACATCAGGTGTGTATTTAGGTGCACAATATGCCTCATCTCCTGCCAAATATGCATCCATATTTCTTTCATCTGCGATATAAGTATAATTTTGGTCATCATCCAATGCAGACCATTCAAAGCCGTACTTGAATTTCAATGAAGTCATATCGTGTAGAACAGGATCCCAAATGTCTGTGTTCCGGTCTTCGATTGTGACATTCAAAGAGTATATTGCACCATAATTATAATCACAATAACTCTCTGTCTTTTTTATATATGTACTTGCACCATTACCATCACCGCATACATCTGAACGTCCAGCACAGCCACAAGCTACACCTGTAGATACTGATCCAGATACAAAAGAGTCTTCTTCTTTCCAGAACCCATCTGCATCCCAACCGGAAGTACCAAAATCAGAATTAATGGCATAATCAACATCAATATATATGCCTTCTGAATTGTAGATATCATTTAATCCTCTGACTTCATTGATTATCCTTGGTCCTATTATCTTATCCTGTATCTTTGATTCCATATAACTACCAATAAAAGGATTCGCCATATTTGCAGAATCAATAGTCTTAGTACAGGAGATATTTGAGGTCTGTGGAATTCCTAATAATGATTTTATCTTGCTTATCGTTTCATTGTCAACAACACCCAAACCTTGATTAAGTTCATTGCAATCAACATCATCACTTGCATTAAAATATGATATCTCTTTGAAATATTCATTTAAAGCATATGTCCCCCATAAAGTTTCACAATTATTTTTTTCTGTGACAGACCCGCAACCATCTTCATAATATTCGATTCTATCAGTCAATCCTTTTACATTACCCATTGATTCTACTTCAATCTTAAAAGTGTCGCCGAAATCTATGTTGAACCTGAAATCGTTAAGGAGCGCGATTGCTTCTGATTTTTGAGAGGTTGTCCGCACAAAATATGCCTGGGCATCACCACCTTGTTGAGGAGTGTATATGTCAAAGTATCTTAATTCAAAAGGAATAGGAATCGCAGTTTCAGAAATAAGATTAATATTTGATGTAATAGGGTTCTCTGCAAAAGCACTCATGCCATATACATTATATGTATAAACAAAACCTGTCCCGGTTGGGTTCGGTTTAATTATTTTTGCATAAAGACGGTCCTCTGCCTGATCGACAGATATTGCCATTATCTTGTCTGTTCCTGCGACATCAGGTAATGAACCCACATACCAGCTGTCACTTGAAGATTTGCAGTAATCCAATTTATCATCTTCAAAAATCGTGAAGACAGTACCTTTGTAATATGCAACATCTGTAGGATTTGCACTGACGAAACGGCCACACATCTGGAACGGTGTTGGTGGTATGCCTGCATTCTGTGCCAAATCGCGCGAATCGAAGAAATTGTCGTACCTTGTTATGTTTCTTCCATCATGATAACTTATGTAGATGTTGCCATTGCTTGTGTCTATATCCACACCTCGTGGATCTAAGTCAAGAAGGTCCATCCAGCCACTGAAGGTTCCGAAACTATTGTATCGATACAACCTGTGGTCATCTGAATTTATGACATATATGTTGCCATCTTTGTCAACCGCTATTCCTTTTGCGTTCTTGAAACCATAATTCATAGATGGTTCAAGGCTATCTGTCATATAATCGGGATTTATGTCAATTGTCATTGATGGGTATGCACCATTCATCAAGATATCGTATGCATAAATCCTTGAATTTCTGTCGGTATACATCTGTGCAGGTATGTTTTCACCATCTGCAACCGTATCTGCCTGAATTGTAAACTTGATATTACCTGTCTTATTTATTACTTCTGCAATCAACGCCTTATTCAGAATTATTTTCTGTTTCTTGTAAAAGTCAGAACTGTCTGTGCTACCTAATTCTGGATTTATTGAACCGATTTCGACCCGAGAAGTATCAGCAGTTAGTTTTAGAGGATTAATTGCAAAAGTATCAAGAGTTATAGCAGGTACCAAAGTAGGATTATAAATCATAAATACTGTAATCTTTTCTATTACATCCTCACGTTCACTGCAGGCAATTGTTGTATCAGAACCATAATTGAAAGTAAGAGAGACCTCATCAGCAGCGGATATATTCTTTGCAAGCTTTTCTTTTGACATTTCGTCATATATGAATGGAACAAGACCAACATCTTTAAATTTTTGATAATAATTGTAATTGAAATTATCTTCAACATCAAAAATGATTGGTATACTTTCATAGCTGCCATCTTTTGCTTCTAATGTCGTGAATTTGTCAGACGGATCTTTAGGTGTTAATTGTGGAGGAGTCCCTTGATATTTATCATTACACGCTTTTTGGAAAATGCAATTCTTATCGCCATCAAAACAGGTATCATTAACAGACTCCGCATACATATAACTCGAAGTACCCAATGTCGTAAAAGTAACATCATCATTGTCTGCAGACATGCAAGTACTACCCAAGATATCAGTGGAATCATTTCCAACACTTGCTCTTATCAGATGAATACCACTATATGTAGATTCCATAGCCAATTGTTCTGAAATATTTATACTGCCACCATAATTAGATGGACATTTTTCAGTACCGGTCTTATTATAACCCCAACCAATGCCACCATCATAATAAGCAATTGTCCAATTGAAATATTCATTATAAATGCATTCAACAAAAAGTTCCACATTTATTATCTCATTTAACTCATATTCATGCGAATCTATTGTCAATTCTTTGATATATAATTCATCTGTGCTTGATGTTGATGACGTGCATGACGGAGTAGTCAAGATATTATTTGTGGTACCATCACAAGAAATGCTCCATTCATCACTACAGGTCTTTGGACTTTTATCACGAAATATTTCATAACCATTATATTCTTCTGAATAATATGCATTCATCGTCAATGGGTCGTCCAAGAAATCATCATCTGTGACATTATCCATAAATAATGTTGCAATATCATATAATCTCCAATATCTATTGTCTAATTCTGATTTTACGGGGTCATCATTTTCCATCTCAATTGAAGATGTGCTCTCAACAAGACGGTTGCCACCATAGAATGCGAGAGTCTTATCCAATTCCATCAGTACAGGTACAAAGAATGCGTTCCAGGTGCCGAGAGATAATGTGGATCCTATGTCTGTCTTTGAATCTCCGTAATCTGACCTGTAACTGTTCAACCTGTCGCTCAGCATGACATCTGTAAACCGTGGGAATACTGTCCTTTGTGCAAGTGCGTCACCAGGATATGATACGCTCGGGAATAACGGTTCAAAATAGGAACGGATATTATATACTCCTTCAACTTTAGCAGACTCTGTACTTTTGGACATATTAAGCTTTATCAGCGTATCTCCAGAAATTATTGTGGGTCCTGTGTACTGTTCAGAAAGGATATAATTCCCGTTATCTACATCATATCTGTTTACAGTTCCCTTGATATCAGTTATCAAATAGGTATAGGGTGGAGACCATTCAAGGCTACAAGTACCGCATAAGTTATATGGGTTTATTGAACCTATAAAATCATACTCGTAAGGTATTGTCTCTTGATTCTTTTTACTTATCTTATCATAATATGACCAGTAAAGAATGTTCCCTTCAACTTTCATCGGTGGGTTGGTGATTGATGGGAAATCAAGATCACCGTTGTTGAAATCTGAAACTATATCATCCTTTAGATTATCTTTGGCTGAATCAGACATCATAGCATCAACAAATAATTTGTGATTATCCAATATCTCGGAAGACAACCCACCATGCAGCGCTAGATCTCTTGTGACTTCTTGCATTGCGTATTTCAATGATGGAGTTATGTAAAGGTCGGTGACGCTCAAGAGTTCGGTATCCATCTGGGTGACCTGCTTCTCTTCATCCATCAGCACCAGTGTATTGACACCCCATTCAATACCTGCAAATATTACAAGCAATGAGAACATCAACAAGAAAATGGGAATAAGCATCTCGATTCCTGAAACGCCTTTTGTTCTTGTTTTAGATATTATCCTCATGCACTCTCCTCCTGTTGTGCCTGTGTCAGTGTTGTCCAGGACTCATCACTCCATTCCTCTAAGACTGCGGTCGCCGAACTGTGTTGCATATTGCCGGAATCAGATAATGGTATCTGTATGGAGTACCTATCATTCATCGTGCTTGAGAAATAACGAGGATCTACTGGTAAAGAGGCAGGTGTTTTACCACCCAAAATAGTAGTATTAAAATCTAATCCAGTTGTTGTTGATATAAATTCAGAGTTCCAAGGCATTAAAGTGTGTAAACCCGGGTCATATACCATGCTTGGTTGCCTACTTTCAATATATTTGTTATTACCATAAGTCACATAGAAGTACATATAATGTGGAATAGGGTCTCCAGTTTTATCGACTCCTTCATTGACTTCTGCGATTGTTGCAAGAGATGAAGCTATGCAATCTCTAAGATCAGTATCTATTGATTCTTTGACTGTTAAGTCACCGCTGACATACACACTTATGAGTTCTGAAACACTATAATCAGTATAAGGGTCGCCGACTGCAGGACAACCTGCCGAAAGAAGTGCATAGATCTCTCGTCCTGCGTCTGTTGAATACTGCATATTAAGATTACCTGTAACAACAGTTGAAGTTACATTTATATTAAAAATTGTTACTAAAATAATTATAGCTATCACTAACAGAAAAGACATTATAAGCACGAACCAGTGCTGTACAAAACCTTTTCTTTTGAATATCCTGTTCTGTTTATATCTGTTAAATATAAAGTTCATAATAATCATTCGTATAATTCAGTCTTAAAGTATATTGTGCCAATAGTAGGGTTTGGATTTGAGGGAGTTAAGACACCAATTACCTCTTTGTAATCATAGTTGTCAAAAGCAGATGATAATGTTGCATTATTTGTGAAAAGCCAATTATCCCCACCTACTTTTATTTTTATATAATATTTACTTGGATAAAAATTGATGCAATTTGATAAATTTAGAGGAATATTACAAGATATATCCCCAGGTAATGCTGTCGAACCTCCTGTACTACTTCTAGCAGTATCTAATTTACTTTCATCAAAATACATTTTGTAATCAGTTTGTGTGGTGGTCGTGCTTGTTTCTGATTCTGCGCGGAATATGTCAGACTTTAATATCTGATGCCAGAATTCTACATCGTTTCGTTCCTGGCGCATTATGACTGATACTTCCTCAGAATTAATTGTAGAAAAAATCATCCACATCATGACACCGACCACAAGACCTATCATCATTACCTTTTGGAAGAATACAGGTAATAGAAGACCTTTCTTTTTCTTTTTTGAAATGGATGCTGTTAGGGACATAATCATTAATCTCCTTGTCAATATTTTGAATCTTCAATTATAAATGCGTAATCACCGGGTTCAAGATCAAGGATTACGCTAGACCCTATCCTTATGAAACATGGTTTCTCGCCAGTATAACATTCAGGCATTGTCTTTGCACCATTTTTCAGATCTACATTCTGTGAATAGAACGGGTCAATGTCTAATGTAATAGAGACATTGTTGTGTGTGACGGCATTGTTATCATCTGGGACGCGCACATTGAAACTGAAATAATTGCGACCCATGTCCACTGGAGTTATGTTTACATATTCGTTTTCAGGTGTTATGAAATTATGGAATTGTACCATCTGGACTGTGTTGTTTGGGTAATCTGTCAAGGTCTCATTATAGAAGGATTCTCTACCCACAAAACCCCAGTCATAAAAATCCTTGGTTGCTTGTGTGTTTATGATGGTTATGTTAGGTCTCCAACCATTCCTATATATCAGAGTTATATCATGTTCACTACGGATTATGCAACTGTAATCCCTTGATACAGCACCACAATCTGGATACTTTGCCATGTTCTGATAAGCAACATCGACATATAAAGGATTCAATGGTGATACGTCAAGCGTTATGTTTACTGAATTATTTTGTGTTGCAGATATCGGATCATATGGTATGTATAGATCAAATTTTATGAAATATTTCGTCTGCTCACCAGGTCGTATCCAAAAATATTTTTTTGTGTCATCAGAGGTCATATCAAAATTATGAAATGATGCACCTTTGATTTTTCCAATCGGCAACTCAGTTACTAAATCAACACCATCCGGAACACTGTTCAGTTCGCCTTGAACTATCTGCTTATCATCAAAACCCCAATCAAAATCATATCTCAAGTCTAGTTCCTTGTAGGCAGTGTTGCATGGAGAATCATCAAAATTTGAAACCTTTATCATTTTCTTATCTGTTGAATCGAATGATTTCTCAAGGCATAAAACTTTTGCGTCAGAGATTGTACCTTGAACAGTTATGTCTTTTGCAATATGGAATGCTTGAGAAAATTCGAAGTCTCTATGTCTTACGGTGACATAATGATCATCAGTACTATCATCATCCACAATATTTATCGAAGTGCCCCAGATACCGACATCATACACTTCAGTTGCATAATCTATCGTCGATGAGGACATGTGCTGGATTGCATTTGCGAGGTCGTCAGCCATGTGTTCAACACGGGTGCTCATCTTGACTTCAACACCGACATTTATGGTCTTTGCCATCATAAATATAAGGAAACCGGCAATCAACACTCCAAAAGCCATCATCATCAAGGTCTGAGGCATGTTCATGTTCAACAGACCCCCAATATATCAGCTATTACTTCTCCGGATTTACCAACAGCGTCTGCTTTATATTTACAGATCATCTCTACTCCGCCGTCAAGAGAAGTACCCACCGTCATGACAAAAATTAGAGCTAATATTGCGAGAATCAATACACCAGCAAGAGCGATCATCAAGGCGTCAACTTCACCTTTGCGGTTTTTAAATAATACTAATGAATTCATGCTTGAGAATATAGAAAGTATTAGATCAATAATCAAGAATCACACCCATCAGTTATATCATCTACGCTGTCGCAATCACAACAGTCACGCACATAATCTGCACAGTCACTATCAATCACATATGCCTTGTCAATGCATGAGGCAGTGCAGACCATTGCACATCTCTTATCATTCATCGCGTCTTCCGCTTTTACTTTTGCATCGTCGAATGGTGCGGTGTCTTTTGTCCTCTCACCGAAATCAGTTGCAATCGCCACAATAACCAATATCACTATAAATGCAATCACTAAGGCAACTACTGTACCCATAGACATCTGACCTTTTCGGTTATTGTTTTTTATCATAATCAACACCATTTTATACATCGTCACAGATTGTTGCTCTGTTTGCTTCAGTTATGCAAGTGCCATCAACATTATCTGTTTCTGAAATTCCGCCATCCATGCAGGCCTGGGCTATTTTTGGTTGGCATTTTAATGAGTCAAACATACCGCCGGCTTCATTCTCACCACTGTCAAAGACATCAAATACCATCTTTCCAATGATTGCAATAAGCACTATGGCTAAGATTACTGTCACTGCCATTGCCATATCCATCCGTCCAATTCGTCGCATAATCATTTACCTTGCAATCATTTTCTTTTATATTTAACATTTAAATTTTATCTTTAATGGTGTGGTATCATCTTTTTTTACAAGGACATCGTCTTTTACCATAATGCAATCCGTACTTGTTGAGTTCCAGCCATAAATCCTGAATAGGTCGTAATCGCCTGAAACTACCTGAACTGGAAAGTCATGGGCAATACCCCTATTTATTGAGACATTACAATAAATTGGATACTCCCTCTTGTGTGACTTTTCCATGTGGACAATCGTAAAGTTGTATGATGGTGCGGGACTTTCAGCATCAACCTCTATCTGAATATTTGTATTCTGTGCTGTTAGGTTTGAGTAATTTGCATATGCAACACAGTTATCCTCATAAGAAAAACCACTAGACACTAAATTATCGTAATAGAAAGGCATTCGGACAAATATCTCGTCGTTGAACATAGAAATCAATGTCAGGTTTGTCATAGGTTTTGTGGTTGATTCATTGAAACAGGATTCTGTTATCGGATCAGTGCAATTATTAAAATCTCCTAATTTAGATGTGAACACCTGATTGAATTCGTAGACATCAACGAAAGTCAGGTTGACGTAACCTTCAATATCGTCAAATAAGGTCTTATTGATATAGGATATCTTGAATCGTATTCCTTCGGGAGTTGTTGAGTATTTGGGAGGTGCGGGTGATATTGAGACTGTTATGTTTGTGCAGTAATTTTCCTGTTCTGAGGTTAGGGTAGTTGCACCACAATCTATAATTGAAGAAGTACTACTTATATTTATTAATTTTATCATTTCAGTCTTTGCTTTGGTCGTGTCAAAATTGACAAAATTCGTGTCCATCAATGCAAGTGTGCCGACATCTAAAGTCGTACTGGTCTCATCATTTTTTTCAGTTGTAAAGATGTCAAGTTTTTTGGCAGGACCTGATATGAAAGATATCAGTATCGCTGCAACAACTAAGAGCATGACAAGTACAAGTATAGTATTGATTACTGCACTATTACCTTTTCTATTCTTTGTACTTGACACCATCTAAATATACATCCTTAGGACTATTATCATTATTATTTTGTCCGGTGTTGTTTAAATAGGTTTTCTGAGAGAGGTCGGATACAATCTCTTGTTGTTTGGGTGAGATTGGCGAGGGTTGATTGCTCTCATCATCTGTATTTAAGACAGTACCATTATCCAATGTCTGTTTTTGTTTGTGTTTTCTCTTGTAAGATCTATTGAAGTTATAAGAAATACCAATTATAGCAAAGATAACAATTATTGTAAACAGCAACACAATAGAATTAAAAGTGTTATCTTCTGAGGAATCAATACCCAATCTATCTTTTATTTTTGAAATCAAACTGTTTTCAAAAAGAATATCATCTAACAATCTTATCCCCAAGAAACCATCGTCTATATCTTCTAAATCTTTGTATCCATCATCGGAAATCGTGTGAGTGCCCACTTTATTTCCATCTGTTTCTTTAGTATCATCAGAATCAAGAATATCGTCTTGTGTTCTGTTCGTTATCAGTGTTGTATCATTCTGATCCCAATCTGTTTCAGTGTCATTTAATGGGTCATCTGTAATATTTGTCAATGTTTCGTTCAATGTGTCATTAGATATAACAGGGAGCGGTACAAATGAAAATGATGACGAACCGCCACCGCTGCTTGAGTGACAGCTCTCAGTCTCTGTGTAAGTTGTGCAATCTCGGTATGTGTGAATTCTCGTCCTTGAGCTTGAGACGCAGGATGTCCAGTCGGTGACTGAAACAAAACAGTAATAGATCTCTGACTGTAAGTCGGTGATTGAACCTGTGTTGCCCACCGTGTCATTGACATAGATTGTGTAATTGTAGATACCTGGAGAAATTGAAGTCTTGTTGATGTCACATTTTGTTCCGGTCCTGTTCATCGTGATGTTTTCATCCTGCCAATTCAATATGCAGGTGTCTGGTGTTTCTGAAACTGAAAGGTTTATGTAAAGATAATCGTCTGTCGTGTAGTTTAATGCTGTAATTGTTATATTTGGGGAGATTGTGTCAACTGTGAAAAAGACCTCTGTGCGGTTCAGATTTCCGGATGTGTCGTTCGCCCAGAGAGTCAGGTTGTTGAGATTTTCAATGGCCGTCATGTTACTATTTTCTGTGCAGTTCATCGTTATGTTTGGTTGGGCGTTTAAGGAGTATGCGCACCAGTCCAATGGTTCATCTGCATTGATCGATATGTTGATATCGGTCGTGTTGTAGGTCTTGTTTGTGGGTGAATCTATTGTTATTGTCGGTGCGGTCGTATCCGTGATGTTTATGTAGATTGTAATGTTGGTTGTCAGGTCTGAGTCGTTGACAGTTATCGTGACGGGTTTGTCCGTTACAGTCTCTGTGTAATTGAATATCAATGTGTGGTTTTCTATTGTTATGTTTTCTTGGTCGTCAGTCGTTATCGTTAAATTGTCATTGTCAGGGTCTGATATGTTGCCTGAGATGTTGATTGTTGTCTGATTCTGGAGTTCCATTGATATGTTTGATACTGTTGTGATTATTGGTTGGCGGTTCTTGTTCAGGATTGTGACAGTCCACCTAAAAGTGTTATGGCTTTCATTGTCTGAAACGTTGACTGAAATGTTCTTTGTTCCGGCGTCATCAAAACCGGTCGTTAATGTATAATTGTTGAAATTATTTCCGATGTTTGTATCATTAATATACCAAGTATAATTCACCGGGACATCTGTTGATATGTTGAAGAATACTGAATCGGTCTCATTGATCGTAAGGGTTGAACTGTTGTCGCCGGTTATGTTGTTGTAAGTGTCTGTGATGTTGAGTAATTCATCTGTGATGTTTATGTAGATTGTAATGTTGGTTGTCAGGTCTGAGTCGTTGACAGTTATCGTGACGGGCTTGTCTGTGACATTTTCGGTGTAATGGAATACTAATGTGTGATTCTCTACAGTTATGTTTCCGGGGTCATCGGTTGTTATCGTCAATGTGTCGCTGTCAGGGTCTGATATGTTTGCTGAGATGTTGATGGTTATCTGATCCTGGAGGTCCATCGTTATGTTTGAGATTGATGTGATGGTCGGTGCGCGATTGACATCATCTATTGTCACATTCCACTCTTTGGTTCTTGTGCCATTGTCATTATTTACTATTGCTTCAATTATCCAGAATCCTGCATCATCATAAGTTGTGTCAAAGGTCCAGTTAGACTGGTTTGCGCCCACTGTCGTGCCGTTCTTTTTCCAGGTGTAATTGACTGGCGCCAACACTGTCAGGTTGAAGAGTATTGAGTCGGTCTCATTGATGGTTATTTCTTGTGAACCGTCTTCAGTTATGTTGTTGTAGATGTCTGTAATGTTCGGTGGTGTGTTGATGTACAATACTGCCGCTAGGACGTCAATGCGCGAGAAGTTCAGCCCGGTCTGGCTGTCATAGATCAGAATTCCTGTCTTGTTCAGGACATATTCTATGTATGCAGGGGTCGGTCTTTTCCCGAACCGGTCTTGATAGGCCTGGACTAATATGGCGGTGGCACCTGAAACGTGCGGTGTCGCCATTGAAGTTCCTGATTTAGTAGCGTAGTTATCCGCAGGCATTGTAGAATATATATTACCACCGGGAGCCAAAAGCAGATCTTTGAAATTAACACTTCGTTGAGTGTAATTTTCAATGACATCTGATTTTGATGTCGAGCCTACACGGGTTGCATTCTCTATGCAGGCAGGATAACTGATGCCTGTTGGCGGATGATTATTCCCACTTGCAATTATGACCGAGATGTTTTTTGCAACTGCAGTGTTTATTGCATTTGACATCGATGGACTGTCACCATCACAATAAGAATCATAATATGTATCTATAGCCCCAAGACTCATGCTGATAACTGATATGTTATATCTATCAGAATTATTTATACAATATTCAATACCTAACAATGTATCTGAAAACCAACCAGTACCACCTGCATCCAGAGTTTTTACTGCGATCAGTCCTGTGTCCGGTGCGACACCAGTCACTGTTCCATCTGCAGCGATTATCCCTGCAACATGGGTGCCGTGAAAATCATCATCTATCGGGTCACCATCACCATTGACGAAATCCCAACCACCTATTGTCTTTGAACAGTTGCTCCAGTCATAAGTAGTGTCTGTGGTGCCATTCAAGACAGAATCAATATAAAAACCGTAATCCCTAAACCCGGAATCAGTCACCAACCGTATGTAGATTGTGTCACCCTCAGAATATGGTGTCCACAGGTCTTCAATTACACCATCAATTCCATGATATACTGCAATCTCAACCATATCACCATCATAGATAATTATCCTATCACCTGTGTCTGAACCATCAACCTCGCCTTTGTATTCCAGACTGATGTTTCTGAAATAGACTGCAATGTCTGTGTATCCAGGTTTAGTTATAGACCAGGTATGATCAAAATTATTAGTGTAATTGTGTGCAGATTCCAAAATATGGCTTTCATTCACGCCATTTAAATTAAATGTTGATACTGTGCAGTTTCCAAGATCCTGATGTGTGTAGTCAATCCCAGTATCTATCACACAGACGGTCGTCCCTTTGCCGGTGAGACCTGTGTCCTGCATCTGCTGTTGCCAGGCTTGATCAGCGTTTATTAACGGTACGCTCTGAGATAGGAATGCTTGCACCGGTCTATCTTGTTCTATGTATGCAATCGACGGGTCTGAGTTCAGTTCGTCAAGCAGTTCTTGAGTAATCGTTGCAGAAACACTGTCTGTTGTCTGGAATTCGTGCTTCAGTTGTCCATCAGTTTTTATCTTGTCCTTTATCTTCTCTTTCGGGTCTTGTTGCGGGATGCCTAGGGTATTGAATATGCTATCTTTTGCAGTCTTTGGCGTGTCTTTGAAAGTTATTATGACTCTGACTTTGTCGTCTTGCTGTGCTACTATTTTAAGTGTGTTTTCAGATGATGTTGCGGTTGCGGATATTTCTGATATGAATGGGACTGAAAGGATCAGTGCAAATGCTATCAGGGTTGCTAAGAGTCGCATAAGTCATAATTTATTATGATAGTGATATATAGTTATTTGATTGATTTTCGTTGAGATTAGAAAAAACTTAAATAAGTATCACAGACAATAGTTGTTATGGCTGGTAAAGGTATTAAGAAAAAAGGTATAACCGTATCCAAAGATGAGGATTTCTCCGGTTGGTACGGAGAGCTTGTGCAGAAGGCTGAACTTGCGGATTTAAGGTATAATATCAAAGGTTTCGTGTGCTATATGCCGTGGGCTGTCATGAGCATCAAGAAGATGTTTGCAACATATGAGAAAAAGTTAGAATCGTACGGGCACCTACCAGTTGTCATGCCATCACTTATACCTGAAAGCAATTTTCATCTTGAAGCCAAACATGTCGAGGGATTCACCCCTGAAGTTTTCTGGGTGACTGAGGCAGGGGACGGCAAGAAAAAGTTTGATGAAAGGCGTGCACTGCGTCCGACAAGCGAGACTGCACTGTATAAGATGTACAGTCTCTGGATACAGAGTTACAATGACCTGCCATTCAAGAGATACCAGTCTGGGTCTGTGTGGAGATATGAGACCAAGATGACAAGACCGTTCTTCAGGGGTCGTGAGTTCCATTGGATTGAGGCGCACAATGTTTTTGCCACACTTGCTGAGGCTGAGGCACAGATTAAGGAAGACATGAAGATCACGCATGAGATGATAGGCGACGAGTTTGCGATACCCATAATATTCTTTGAGAGACCTAAATGGGATATGTTCCCGGGAGCCGTCAAGACACATGCCGCTGATGCACTGACCGCGTCAGGCAAGGTCATCCAGTTGCCATCAACACATCTTTTAGGCACCAACTTCTCAGAACCTTTCGATGTCAGTTTTGTTGACAAGGACGGTTCTAAAAAATATGGTTACATCACCTGTTACGGTCCGGCAATAAGTCGGATATACGGTGCTATGATCGCCATACATGGCGATGATACAGGGCTTGTGTTACCGTTTGAACTTGCACCGTTGCAGGTCGTTATCGTGCCCATACTGTTTGATAAGACTCGCGATATGGTACTTTCCGAATGTGAACGGATCAAGACATCACTTTCTGGTTCCGGATATTCAGTCAAGGTTGATGTCCGCGATAATAAGAGTCCGGGCGAGAAATTCAGTGAGTGGGAGATGAAAGGTGTTCCTGTGCGGATTGAGGTAGGACCTAAAGATGTCGAGAAAGGTCAGGCAGTGGTAGTCACAAGGCATGACGGCAAGAAAGATTTTGTCAAGGCGGATGAGGTTGTCGGAAAAGTTATTGATATCTCTAAAACATTCACTAAACAGTTGAAGGATGCACAGGCTGAGAATTTTGATAAGAGGCTTATCGATTGTGAATCCATGGCTGAACTTGAGAAGGCGGTGGCTGACAGTAACATGGTCCGGTGCGGATTCTGTAGCATGGAACTTGATGGCGAAGCTTGCGCAGACACTATCAAGGACAAGACCGGAGCTGAAGTGCGCGGCAAGAAAGTTGATAAAGAGGACAAGAAGTTCGCCAGATGCGTGGTGTGCGGAAAACCTGCAAAAGAGACTGTCTATGTCGCTAAGAGTTATTGATCTTTTGTAATTTCTTGCGATCAGTGTGGGTCTGCAACATTGTACCAGATGATACCTAAATGTATCAGTCTTTTTCAGCCCAAGAAATGAGAAGGGTATGGAATTGCCGAGATTAAGGTTCTTTTGTTTAAGTTTTAAAAATCAGAGAATAGGCTTTAAAAATTAAACCAAACCAATAAGAATCACTTTGAAATTAATGAATATACATACAAGGTGTCTACAGTTATATATTTTTGTAGACACCCACCACTAATTATTTTTTCTGTTTAAAAATTAACATATTTATGAAATATTGTATTGTTTTTTATATAATTTTATCAAAAATTTTAAAGTAGGTACAATATTACCATTATCATCAAAATGCTTTAGAGATTCATAATAGATATCACGATCTTCCAATAATATGTTTATAGGTGG
This sequence comes from Candidatus Nanohaloarchaea archaeon, assembly GCA_030671745.1. Classification (GTDB taxonomy): domain Archaea; phylum EX4484-52; class EX4484-52; order EX4484-52; family GLR71; genus GLR71. The sequence goes on along the minus strand of DAOVHT010000001.1, from coordinate 21,535 downwards.
ATAATTATGTTTTATCAGCACATAATTGAGTAACAATCTTCCAACCCGACCATTACCATCCTGAAACGGATGTATGTTTTCAAATTGATTGTGGACTAATGCTGAAATAAGTAATGGAGGATATATATCTATATGTTTTTCATACCAAACACATAATTCTGTCAGTAATTTGTCAATCAAATCAACTGGAGCGCCTTCATGGATAATATTCCCATAAGAATCTTTTATAACAACTGGTACATCCCTTATCTTGCCAGCGAATGGCTTGGTTTTATTAAAACATATGTTATGGATTTCTTTAATCAATTCAATTGACATTTTTTTTTGAGTGTTTCTAATGAAATCTACAGATTCAGAGACACTTACTGTTTCAAGCTCGTCATTATTTATTGGTTTTTTATTTTGTCCCAACAGTTCTTCTGCATCAATCAAGGTAACTGTAGAACCTTCTATTGCATTTGTATCGTATGTAAAACGTTTTTTAAAATCAGTCCAATCAATACCTTGCAAATGTTTTATCTTTATCTTAGAGTCATAGTTAGTATAATACTTTATTTCGTCATCATTTAATTCAAATTCTAAAATATTTCTTTCTTTTAAATCCTCAATAATTCTTTTTTCGGCAATACTTTTTAGTTTCTGCAACTCCTTATCATCTATATCAGAACCAAGATACTTGGATATTCTTTTGACTTTTCCAGCAGATCTATATGTATGCACAAGATAATATTTTTTCTTTTTTCCTTGTTTTCTTATTTCTATAAACATAAACATATAATGGGTGTCTACATTTATATATTTTTGTAGACACCTTTCAGCAATACAAACTCAAAGCATAATTTTATATCAAAAAAGAAGTAATCATATCAAAAACAGATATAAACCTGAATTGATAATAATTGTTATGAATCTTTTTCTAAGAAGCGAGAAGGGTATGCCATAATTGACATGGATACTATATTGAGCGAGAAAGATAAAGTTCTTGTAGATGAAAGTTTCAAGAATGAAAAAGAAGGTAAACTTGTATCTATTTCTGAGTTTAAGAAAGAATTGGGTCTTTGAATATGTTTGAGATATTTTTAGATAAACCAATCCAGAAATCACTTAAAAACTTGATAAGAATATGACTCTGAGAATTCTTGAATCCATTGAAAAACTTGCAGAGGACCCGATACCACATGATTCAAAAAGAATAATGGGTCAAAAAGAGAAAGTGTTTAGAATCAGGGTGTGAGATTTTCGTATACTTTACAGAGTTGATTACAATAATCTTCTTGTTGTTGTCATAAATATAGATACCAGAAAACGAGTATATAAGTAATCACACCAAAAACAGATATAAACCTGAATCGATAATAATTGTTATGAATCTTTTCTCTAAGAAGCGCAAGGGCATGGAATTGCCTATCAACACGATCGTAATTCTTATCGTGCTGCTTGTTGCGCTGGCGATTATGCTGATACTCATAACGCGCTCTGGCGCTGATCTTGTTGATATCGGCGGGACGAAGATTGAGGGGGCTGGTGGGGCGAGTGAGTGCCAGCAGTTGTGTTGGAGTTGTTGTAGAGCAGAAGACCCAGTTACAGAATGTAATTTACCATATTATAAAAACTGTAATTGTATTTGTTAACTCTATTGAAAATAAGTTATCAAATAATCCCGTAACTGCCATCTGTTTTGATAATCAGTCTTAATCTCCAACACTTTTCCTTCATCCCCGCCGGTTCCCACATAGTGGATGGCGACTTGGTCCATGGTGCCGTCGCGGTCGAGGTCGATTGTCTCCATTGTCGCGGAAATCATGGTGCCGTACTGGGCGTTTAGTGCGCGATACTGGTCGGATGACAGATCGAGGTCTAGGCGAAGGTTTGATGGAGTGAATTCTTGATGTTTTAGAATAGATTCACTATTTTCAATACTATAAAGATTATAATTCCCATCACCATATGCTGAACTTTTTACTGCATAAACATCATCAAATAAAGTTGAATGTATACCAACATCTGCATCTTCAAAACCATATTGATCAACATACCATGGAGTTTCAACTTGTTCTGCTACAGGTTCTATAATATTAGTCTCAACTTGCGTTTCTGTTTCAACTGGAGTTGGTTCTATTGGTTCAGGAGTTGGAATATTATCAGTACTTGTTGTAACAACTGTGTCATCGCCGCCGAAATCTAAACAGCCAGAAGTTGCCATTGAAGTTCCTATTACAGCAAGGATTCCAGTATATAATAGACCGCGTTTTGCGCGTTTTTTATCAATGCCAAGAGTTTCAATAGAATCAACTATTGCATGATAAATTGATGCGCCAGTGTCAGAAATACCATTTTTTTTAATTGTATGGTAAAGTGCACCAGCACTCAACATACCTGCGCCTGCAAGGACTTCATTGTCAACATTTGTCGCTATCGCTTTTAGAGATTCAATAGAATAAATATTATCCGAAATCATATCATGAACATATAAACTTGCAGACCTAACACCCGCGTTCATTGTATTTTTTATAGATTCATTAAACTGTTCAAGGTCACCATAGATAAGGGCTGCGCCTGCAAGAGATAAGGTAGTGCCTAGCGCAACACCTGTAAAGGCTTTTCTTGGGTCAATTTCACTAATCTTGCCTTTCAATACCGAAATCATATCATCTGCATTCATTTTGAACACCATATTTATAATTTGTGTAACTTGTAAGTAGTATATATTAGTTATCAGAGTTTATAAAGGTTTCGTTGATAAACGCACTAAATCTAAATTAAGCGCAAAATGAGTGCTTAAACAACAATTTTGTGCATCAATTGTGGATTCTATTGGCATACCGGCACGGCTCTCTCCCGACAGGCATATAAGCTGAAAAATGAAAATCATCCAAAGAGGATGATTAAGATGAATAAAGACAAAGATAAAGCATTGGTTGTGTTTGAAAATAAGGATATCAGAAGAGTTTGGCATGATAATCAATGGTGGTTTGTAATAAAGGATGTTGTGACGGTACTTACAGGATCTGTAAATCCTACAGACTACTTAAAAAAACTTAGAAAAAGAGATAACTCTTTAAATGATGTGTTCAAAGGGGGGGGACAAATTGTACCCCCCCTTGGATTTGAATTCGATACTAAAGGTGGTCCGCAATTGATATTGTGTTGGAATATTATGGGACTTTTACGTTTAATTCAATCGATACCATCTAAAAAAGCAGAACCTTTCAAAAGATGGCTCGCTAAAGTTGGTTATGAGAGAATACAAGAGATTGAAGACCCAGAACTTGCACAAAAAAGGATGAAAGAGCTTTATCGACAGAAAGGTTATTCGAATGAGTGGATTGAAAAAAGAGTTAGAGGAATCGCAGTTCGTGATGAACTGACTGATGAATGGGCCAATCGTGGTGTAAAAACTAATAAAGAATTTTCAATCCTTACGGCTGAAATCAGCAAAGCCACTTTTAATATGACACCTTCTGAATACAAAGAGTTTAAAGGACTTGAAAAACAGAATCTAAGAGACCATATGAATGACATTGAACTTATACTGACTATGTTAGGTGAAGCCACAACTACAAAATTTACAAAAGAACGAAATTCACAAGAATTCGCTAAAATAAAAAAAGATGCTCATGATGGTGGCGATGTTGCAGGTGCAACAAGAAAAGATATTGAAAAACGATTAGATAAGACTATCATTTCAAAAGACAATTATCTGGATGAACCGGAAAGTCAAAAACGAAAGAAATTAAGGTGATTGATATGGATAAAGATAAGGCATTGGTCGTGTTTGAAAATAAGGATATCAGGAGAATCTGGCATGAAGAACAATGGTATTTTTCTGTTGTTGATGTAGTAGAAGCGTTAACGGAGAGTTCTATACCTAAGAGATATTGGTCTGATTTGAAATCAAAATTAAATATAGAAGGTTTTGAATCGTACGATAAAATCGTACAGTTGAAACTTTCCGCAGAAGATGGAAAATTAAGAAATACTGATTGTGCCAATACAAAATTATTATTTCGTATAATACAATCAATACCATCAAAGAAGGCCGAACCTTTCAAAAAATGGCTCGCTAAAGTAGGTTATGAAAGAATACAGGAAATTCAAGATCCAGAATTGGCTCAAAAAAGGATGAAAGAACTATATCGACAAAAAGGTTATTCGGATGAGTGGATTGAGAAAAGAATCAGAGGTATTGCAGTAAGAGAAGAATTAACAGATGAATGGACTAATCGGGGAGTGAGAACCAATAAAGAGTTTTCAATTTTAACGGCTGAGATTAGTAAAGCAACTTTTGATATGACACCTTCTGAATACAAAGAGTTTAAAGGACTTGAAAAACAGAATCTAAGAGACCATATGGATGGTTTAGAGTTGATTTTTACTATGCTTGGTGAAGCTTCCACCACTGCCATTGCAAAATCTTCGGATGCGATAGAATTTGATAAGAACAAGATTGCTTCAAAAAAAGGAGGTTCGATTGCAGGCAATGCGCGAAAGGAATTGGAATCTGAGACAAATGAGAAAGTAAGTTCAAGCGACAATTACTTGACTGTGCCTGAAAAAGTTAAGAGGTTGGAAAGGAAGAAAAAAAGTTGAAATTGAGTTGATGCGGAAGAGCCCCGATAACGATTAAGCATTTAATTCAAAAAGTTATGACGTTGTGATGTCATTAAAACCCAGAAATAATGACGTTGCAATGTCATTAAATTTATATAGTTTGGACGCAATAATATATACATGACCCCTATTGATTACTTAGTAAAATTCAATCCGTGGTGGAAAACGGGAACAGTAAAGGAGACGTTACTTAAACCGTATAAAAGGCGCATATATTTTGAGATTGAGAAATATATTGATAAAAAACAAGTAATGTTAGTCTGGGGATTAAGACGTGTCGGAAAAACAACTACAATGTACCAATTAATACAGAAAATACTTGCAGATGCTGACCAAAAAAATGTATTATATTTCTCTTTTGATGAAGTAGTGTTTGAATTCAGAGATGTTCTTGAAACGTATCAGAAAACTATATTGGGAAAAAGTTTTGATGATATAGAGGGTAAAGTCTATATATTCTTGGACGAGATACAGAAAGTTGATGACTGGGAGAACAAGATTAAAGTTATCTATGACCTTTATCCAAATGTCAAATTATTCATATCTGGTTCGGCATCAGTCAGCCTGAGAAAAAAGTCAACTGAAAGTCTTGCAGGCAGAATAATTGATTTTCAGATGAAACCCTTATCTTTTGAAGAATTTATTGAGCTGAACGGCAAAGATCTTAAAGTGATAAAGACCAATCCAGATCTATGGAAAAAAGAATTGATTCCATTGTTTTATAGATATCTTAAATATGGTATGTTTCCCGAACTTTATGATGAAACTGATGAGGAATTCGCTAAAAGGTACATATTGAACAATGTCATAGAACGAATCATATACAAAGATTTGCCTGCAGAATTTGAGATAAAAGATGTTGAACTGCTCAAGACACTTGTATATATCATCTGCAAAAAGCCAGGCATGATTGTCAATTATAAAGAGATTGCGCAAGACCTCGGTAAGGATCAGAGAACGATTGCCAATTATTTTGAATATCTTGAATTCGGACTTTTAGTAAAACCAGTATTCAATTATAGAGGCAGTCCGATTGCCAGCATGAGAAAGATGAAAAAAGCATATCTTTATACACCCAACATTGCATTCGCATTCAATCAGGATATTGATAGTCTTTTACCATACTTGCTTGAAAATATGGTGGCCACATATACAGACTCTAAGTTTTTTTATAGGAATGGTTTCGAGATTGATTTTGTGCTTTTGAAAGATGATAAACAGGAGATTATTGAAGTTAAGCAGAGCAGGAAATCGGTTAAACAAATCAGAAAATATCTGGACAAATTCGGAGATAAGGTAGAAAAGTCAATGGTTGTAACACTTGAAGAGGAAGGGACTGTTGATGATATTGAGATTGTTCCTGTTTGGAAATTTTTGTTGAGAGTTTGAGATTTAAGAGAATTTAAGTCAATTGGCAACCAATTTTTTGGTCATCTTTATCAACACAGCAAGAACCTATTGGTTCACAATCTTTTTCTTGACTACTACAACACTTCATGCATTCGATCTCGCAGAGTGCGCCAGCGCCTGTGGTCTCAATGGTTGTCCCCATTGAATCTGAACCTTTACCGGTCAATGAACTGACAACCAATATCACAATAGCTAATACTGCAAGAAATAAGACTATGATTATGACTGTCTCAATTGTCAATTCACCCTTTTTTCTTGATTTTAAGAATGCCATCGTAAACACTATATACATCTTTTAGATTGTTGATTATATATAATTTTTGGAGATGAGAAGATTTATAAAAAAGAAACACCATATGATTTATATGGGTGAAAAATATACAATAATCATCGAAGAAGGGGAAGATGGATATCTGATATCAGAAGTCGTTGGACTTCCAGGATGCCACACACAGGCAAAAACACGCGATGAACTAATCAAAAGAACAAAAGAAGCAATAGAATTATACTTGATGGAAAATAAAGCCAATATAATCAAAACAAAATTTCTAGGTCTTGAACAGCTTGAAGTAGAGGCATAAATATGGTCAAAAGGCCACTTATAACTGCCAAAGAATTAATAAAAATACTTAATAGATTGGGCTTTGAATTTAAACGGCAACATGGAAGCCACCAATTCTTTGAACATATAGATGGACGAACAACAGTAGTACCTGTACACCCGGGTGAAAAACTGGATAGAGGATTACTCAATAAAATTGTCAAACAGGACCTTAATATGAACAGAGATGAATTCTTAGACTTTTTAGGAAAAAAGAAATGAATATTTAGGTCTTGTTACAAAAAATATTGAAGGCAAAGAAAAACTGCGCAAGATGTGATTTGTTGTCTTTGATCTTGATGATTTCAGAACGAATGTGAAGAAAGATTCGAATATCGCGAAGCGAAATGAGATTATTTCTGAATAATCTGTCAACAACTACAATCACAGGCTATGAACTGGCGCTCACAGACAGTATCGCCATACCCTGTCGCACAACAGGCTGAACACTCAGTCTTGCATTCAAGGCTGTCTTCTGTGACATCTGTATTCTGACCAATCGCATCGGATGCCTTGCCCATCTTGTCACCAACCATGATAATAAGAATTCCAACCACAAAAAGACCTACGACTATGACAGTTATAAGAGATATTGACTGTGTCATAGCTTTTCGCATAAGTATCAAACCTTAACAATTTGGACATTCGCAAGCATCTGAGGGCGCACCATGATCCGTATCTTCGCAATAATCTTCATCCTGCGTTATACAGCAGGTCGCACAATGGGTACTGCAAGCCAATCCAGTTACATCATCTGTTGTCGAGTCTAAAGAACCAGTCAACCCCTTACTACCCTTATCCATCGATGTGCTGAACATCGATATCAAGACAAAGGCTACAACCAATGCCACAAGCATTGCCATTACAAGAGTTATCGCGATTGTCATTCCTTTTCTCATATTTATCACATCATCAATTACTGTATTCTAACGGATCAATCACATCCATCACACCTTGACCTTTTGTCATCATAGAATAAAGGACTGCGATGAACACTAGAATCCCCGCCATCATAAGCACTAAAGCTGCTATCTTTGATATTCCTATGTCCTGACCTTTACGGACACGGTTCAAAGTTTCAACATAAGGATAAATCAACATGATTAAGATTTGGTGTGTTCATTAATATATTTGTTTGTGATTGTTGAGGTAAAAAAAGACAAAAATGTTATATACAAAGAAAGACAAGAATACTATATGAGGCGCAGTGGACTTTCAATCTTTTATGTTATCATGTCGCTGTTCCTTGTAATGATAATTGGATTCATGCTTATGAACTTCATGAACATGAAGACAGAGCAAGTATGCGACTATGATAATCAGGGACAATGCTGCATATCTATTGTTGACCCATGCGTAAGTAATACTAGTGCTGAATGTCTTGTAGGTGCATGCAATACAGAGGATTGTATGAACAAGTGTGGCAATGAGACCTATTGCACATTATTCCCACCTAATGAGACTATACCCAATCCCCCGCATGCTTGTGTATCTGAAAAATGTGTGGGCGATATCAGTGAATGTAGTCCTGTAGAATGCACGATGGCTGCGTTTAAGTATGATCCAAAAACTAAAAGTGGTCCAAATAATAGAGAGTGGTGGCTTGTGCTTGATACAGGAAATGATAATCAATGTTGTCAGGTAAATAATGACAGTAGTGGTGCACTTACAAAGACCTGTGCAGATGAGATTCAAGACCCATGATTGAATAACGGTGAATGTATGTTAGAGATTACCTATTATCTTATCAAGAGTCGGAAAGGCGCGATGGACCTAGAACTTATCATCAAGATATGTATGGGTCTTTTAGCATTTTCAATATTGATTGTTGCCGCAAGTTATGCGGCAAGAAAATTCGGGAATTATGGGGGCAGTTTTGTGCCCATGATGATAAAGAATGTGTTTTCAGGTTAGATTTTTATGAGTAAAAAAGGAACTATAACGATGATGCAGACGATAATGATATTTGTAATAGTCCTTGCTGCAGTGATGATGACAGGCGGATCCCTTGGTAAGAAGATTACTGACAGCGCAAGAGATTTTAATATACCTATGCCTGGCGCTTATTGTCCTGGTGATGTTGGTGTTGTCGATTATAAGACCTTTATGAAAAACATACAACTGGCTGCAAAGGTTGCATGGAACGGTCAAAAAGCGTGTTGGTTGAAACAGGAATTGTATACTGGGACCGTAACATGGGAAGATATGGTCAATAATATAACTGATGCAACTGAAGGAGTTATGGAAAATCATGTAGATGACTGTTATCAAAGTGCTTGGTCATCATCACAAATTAACACATTAGATGAAGTAGATATGGTATTCTGGTGGGATGACCAACCAGTATGCAATAATGGTGGTCTTTTTACAGGCACAATAGGTTGGTTGTGGGATACGACAGGTTCTAGTAGAGATACATTATTTTTTTATCCACGTATGGAATATTGTAAAGGTGAAAGCCTGATCAATTGGTATAATCCACCACGAAATTCAAACATAGACAAATTTTCACAAAGTAAAGGACGATTGAATGATGCTAGTATCTGTAGAGATGAGAGAGATTCTAGTGGAGTTGGTATTGATTATAGTTTACCAAATATTATTGATTTAACTGCTGAAACTGATGTCAATGCAAAAAATGATATAAATACATATATCGCCTCCTGTTCAACCCAATTTAAAAATGATTTTATGGGTAGCTATTCAGATAATATCGATTATAATGGTTATTTTGCGTGCCAGAATACAGTTCTTATTAAACCCAAGGCAGATGCAGATTTATATGAATGGTTCAATTCAATAAATACATTCAGTTATACTTTATCCCCCTGCGATCTTTTAAATTCTAAAAAAGATGATATCAACCCAGATGAATTCAATAGTGTTACTTGGGCAAAAGGTGATTCCGACGCTAATTGTTTGTATATGATAAAAAATAGATTGATGATTAATCAAAGTGGTATCGAAAATAGTGGACCACATAAACTATTAACAGATAATGTATATGAAATTCAGCCATTCTATTATTTTGACGAGCGATTTTATGGTCCAACTGGCACCCCTTATGATTCAGATGACATAATAATAGTAATTGAAGATAAAACATAAAAATAATATATAATCAGAAATACAAATAGTTGATGAGCGCATGAAAAATAAAAAAGGAACCTTACCATTGGTCGCTAACTTGATTATAGGTCTTGTTATCTTAGGGGCAGGCACTATGTTTGTGACATCAGATATCGGTCAGCCGTTGTTTGAATTTTTGACAAATTATGCTTTTCCTGAGCTGACCCCTGGATGTGATACTAATTCTATTAGATCCATACAAGCTTTAGCTTATGCACTTAATTGTGTGGGTATGTCGCACGCGGGAGTTGATGTGACTGAATTATGTCCCGCGCAAAAAGAGTTCGGAACAAAAGTTGCGGTGTGTTATGGTGAAGATGAAAACTATAATTGTGAAGTACAAGGATTTGAATTGACAAAAGATCCAGAATATGATGAAAGTGATCCAGAAGGATGGATTACTGGAATGGGTGACCCAAATTGCCTTGTATATTATGAGGCATTTCCAGAAGATCAGGCTGCAGACTGGAAAGTGAGAGTTGAAGATTTCAGTTGGGGAGGTGTAATGCTTGGAGGTGCTCTAAATATGATTCCTGGAGCAAAGCAAATAACTAACGCCGGATGGAAAGGCATAAAAGTATCTATGAAAACTATAGTAAACACTATGACAGACCCACAATTTATACTTAAAGCACTGAAAGTTCCGGGAAAACTTTATGGAAAAATGGTACTTGAAAAAAAAATATTATCACATGGTATAAAAAATGCAGACGGTATCATACGTTATGTGTTTTATGGTGCTGAAGATGCAATAGAGGATGAGATCAGAGAAGAATTAACAAAAGATCTCATATTAGATAGTCAAGAATACCTCATGAAAAATACTAAATTTGATGGAAAAGAATTTGAAAAAACATTAATAACTAAAATGGAACAAAAATACCCAACCCTACATAAATTACAACGAGAAGTCATTGCAAAAAATTATAGAAATTCTTTAGAATATGTTGTCAGTGAAAGTAAAGGAGATGCATTAATCAAATTGCAAAATTTAAGACGATTAAATATATATGATGATTTTATGTTTGGTGGATTGGCGAGTGGTGGTTGGACACAGAAAATGATGACAGAAGAAATTGAAAAATCATTAAAGATATATAATAATTTGGCTAAATCACAAAAAGATATTATTCTTTCTGATGCAAAAAGACTCTCTGAATTCTATATGCAGGCAAAACCATTAGAACAGGGCATATTTCAATTATGGGCTATTGATCTTGTAACTGAGAATATCCCTGAGTCTGTGTTAAGTGAAGATAATGCTGAGGCAGTCAATGCATTTTCAACTTGCGGAGTTATGTTAGGCATAAAAAGTAAAGGCACATTATTGTGTGCATTTGTAACGAGTGTCGGTATTAGTGCAGCATATATAGATAATGATAATGAAAAATATAATGCTGTTGGAATAAATGCACTCGGGTATAAAAGCAATTATTATAATGTACAGACAGAACAGTTGGAAGATATAATAAATTATTATTATATCGCTCTGAGTAGGGATGAACCACAAAGACCAACTAGATTTTTCCTTGCAAGCCCATGTAAGACTGAAAAAGTAATAGTTAAACATGAAAAAATGGGATGTTATGTTACTGAATGTAAAAATGACCTTGTATGCTGTAATAAAACAACTGAAGTCAATTATAATAGTATGGGAGTCGAAAGAGAACTTACATGGACGACAAAGGATAATTGTATGGCATTCCCTGATTATTATGACCCAAATGCACCAAATAGTGGTACACAAAATGGATATCTTTTTGGTAATCCCAATGGAGACAGTACTGTGTTGTATACGGAAAATACTGCAAATGCTGACGGAACAATCACATTCCCTGACACAGGTCTACAGTTAGGTTTGGTAGGTCCTACAGGTTATCAAATTGATTTAAATTTGGGTGATCAAATCGTATCAGATAACAAGTGTATTGATGAAGGTTTGGAAGTAAGTGCAGGAGGTAGATGTCAAGGTGCATATTATAATATAGACACGCCGTATGACCCTAAAGAAGAATACTATTATCTAACCCACCCACAGATTACAACATTAGGAAGGTATGAAGGTGCAGATACTAAATATAAACCGGATGAAAGTAGTAGTTGGTCCAGTACGGTTGAAATCAATTCTGCAGCGGATTATTATAATGGTGCAACTGAAAAAGAGATAGATGGGACCGAATATTATGTACAATTTAATTCCGCACAAGTTCATAATTCAGAAATAGTAGATACGGGCAATAGTTATGTTGAAATACCAACATTATATATGGATGCTGATGGGAATGGGATAAAACAGTGCGAACCCTATAACCTAAATAATCTATGGAAAACAGAGGTTAACACAGATATAAATGCACTTAAAGTCTATGTCGAATTTGATAATTCCTTTGAGGGTACAAATTATTGCTATGCTGGTGTGGATTGGTTGGGTGGTTCCATAAAAACTAGTGCTATGCTGGTGGGAGTTGCTATAGACATTGTTGCAAGTACTGCATTAGCTACAACAGGAGTGGGTGTTGTCTTAATCCCTACTGTTAATTTCATAACGGGCGCGTCATATGAAATTGTTGCACATTATGTAGATAAATGGAATGCATGGCCAAACAGATAAAATGTGATATTTATGAATATACAAAATAAAATTAATAAGAAGCAATTGATTATTGGTGTGCTTATACTGCTAATGTTGATATCACTTGTAAATATTTATATGAATTATAATGACTCATCAAAAATAGAACCTGTTATAAACACAACAGAAATTACAGAGGGGAATGGATATGACGACAATGCAGCAAGCATGCAATATGATGACGGACGTTATAAGATATTATTTGAACATATAGGCATATTGAATGGTTACACTTTTTTAAATGAAGTCACATTCATGAATGACGAAAATGAAACATCTGTACTGTTGCGCATAACACCAGACATGGATCCAAAAGATAGTATTGCTGAAATATATATAGTCCCCACAATCAACAACGAGGTTCTAGATATAAACATATACTTGGATGAAGATTTCCGCAAGATGATGGGAAACAATACAAACATAATCTGGGGGTCGACATACCAGAATTTCAAAGTATATGATTTCTCAATTGAGCATAAACCAGGCATCTATGTAGACACTGTATATGATAATAATACAGAACGATTCCTGAGTGGTGGAAGCAATGATGCAAACATATTCGTCGGTGATGCAACACTTGCCGATGCGCAAACACAGAACATGGAAGGCATCACCGGAGTTTTCTTGAAGTGATGTCTTTTTTTCTTTTTAATTTATCTGTCAGTAAATGCTGACATATGTCAGATTATGTTGACAACTAAATCTTATTGGTTAAAAATTATACAAAATAAGAAAAAAAGAATTTAATAAAATCAAAGTGAGACCTTGACTTTCTTGTCCTTGAACTCGACAGTCTCGGTCTTCTTACCTTTAAGAGTTCCAATCATTACTTCAGACCCGGTCTCTTTGGCAATGTCGACCTTGAATTTCTCGATTGTCGCATCTTCGCCTGAAAGATAGACCTTGACGGTCTCTGAAACATCCAATCCCGCATCCTTTCGCATGACCTGGATCTGGCGCATGACTTCCCGTGCCAGACTCTCTTCTTCAAGTTCGGGTGTCCTTTCAGTGTCAAGATATACAGACCCGCCGTCAAAAGACTGACCGGACAGACCTTCCTTGACTTTCTCTTCAACTTTTACCATTGATGAATCTATCTTGAAACCGTCAATGTCGACTGCGCCTTTATCAAGTTGCGCCTTGAACTTTTCAGGATCCTGTGAGGATATTGCCTTGACCACTTTGCCTGCGTCCTTGCCGAACTTAGGACCTAATACTGCAAAGTTTGGTTTGACCACAATGTCCAAATCCATGTTGCCGAAGATTACTTCTTTTGAGTTTGTTAAAGATCGCATCAGGGTCTTGAACTCTTTGACTGCAGTCTTGACATTGTCGTCACCTGCAAGTTTTACTGACTTTACAGGCCATCTTAATCTGAGTCCTGCATCCTGTCTCAGTGCTGCTACTGCCTCAACCACGTTGTCGACTATTCTCATTGAGGTCTCAAGAGATGTGTCTATAAGTCTCTTGTCTGAGACCGGATAGTCGCATAAGTGGATGGATTCTTTATTTTCAGTTTTACTGAAAAGGTCAAGATAGATCTTATCCGTTATGAACGGACAGAGTGGTGCAAGCATCTTGATTGTTGTATTAAGGACTGTCAGTATCGTGTATGCTGTGCTCTCTTTCAGAGTCTTTCCGTCTGACTTGTCTTTTGCAATCTTCATGTACCATCTTGAAAAGTCATTTATCATCAGGTCGACAATTTTCCTTCCTGCGAAATGGAACCTGAAATTCTCAAGGTCATCTGTGACCTCTTCAATCATGGAATTCAATCTTGAGAGCATCCACTTATCTTCAGTTTCCAATGATTTTGGTCTATTTTTGATTAGTGCTGTGTCAACCTTATACATCTCGATGAAATTGACTGTGTTTGAAAGTATGTTCATGAACTTGAATAGTTCTTTTGCACCGTCAAGGCTGAACTTCTGGGTTTCCCAGGGTGCAATGTTATAGCAGTTGTAAAGCCGCAGTACATCTGCACCTAACTCTTTCTCGCAGGTCTCGGCTGATACCACATTGCCGATTGACTTTGACATCTTGACACCTTTCTCGTCAAGTGTCCAGCCATTCAGGCATACTGTCTTGAACGGTGTCTTGCCGAAAGTGGCGTGACCCATGAAAAGCAGTGCGTAGAACCAACCACGTATCTGGTCTGTGGATTCGTCAACCAGGTCGACCTGCCACAACTTATCGAAAAGACCGTTGTCGTGGTGCGGGTAGCCAAGCGATGCCCAAGGACCTATACCGGACTCAACCCAGATGTTTATTATGTCGGGTATCCTTTCCATCTCGCCACCGCAATCGCACTTGAATTTTACTTTGTCTACAACGTGCTTGTGGAGGTCGTCAAGTTTTACTTTGTTTGTCATCTCGCTTTCCAGTTCTTTCTTTCCACCGATTATCTTTTTAGAACCGCAGGACCTGCAGTTCCAGATAGGTATTGGGACACCCCAATATCTTTGCTGTGACACGCACCAGTCGGTTGCGTCAGCCACCCAGTTATCCATTCTTTCTCCTGCAAAATCTGGGAGCCAGTTAACTTTCTTGTTGCCTTTCAGCATCTGGTCTTTTATCGTATCTATCTTGAAGAACCACTGGTTAGATAACCGGTACACCAATGGTGACTTGCATCGCCAGCATAATGGGTATGAATGGGTTATGTTCTCGAAATGGAAAAGTCGGTTTGTATTTTTTAGAAGTTCTACTATGTGTTTGTCTGCATCTTTTACGAACTGACCTTCAAAACCTGTGCCTTCAGTCAGGCAACCGGCATCGTCGACGGGAGACAGAATAGGTAGGTTGTAATGGTCGCCAATCTTGTTGTCGTCTGCACCGTGACCGGGTGCGCAATGAACTATGCCTGTTCCTGCATCCATTGTTACTAGGTGACCGAACTTGTCTTTATCATCAATTTTTACATCTATACCTTTTTTTGCCTGGACTTTTGATGCCACTGTCTTTTTCAGGATCGGTATTGACAATACTACCTTGTGCGCATTCTGTTCCTTGTCCACGTCATTCTGGACGGGGACGTCAAGGAGCGGTTCATATCTTAGGTTTTCAAGGTCTTTGCCTTTCAAGGTCTTGATTATTTTCGGATTCTCGATCTTTTTCTTCTTGAGGACTGAATCCATCAGTTTCTCTGCTAGGATTATTGTCTCGTTGCCGATCTTTACTTTTACGTATTTTTCGTCTGGGTGTACCACGAGCGCTATGTTTGCGGGCAGTGTCCATGGTGTTGTGGTCCATGCAAGAAGATATTCGTCTTTCTTTCCTTTGACGGGAAACTTGATGAATACTGCTGGGTCTGTGACGTCTTTGTATGAGTCTGTCGCCTCATAACCTGAGATTGCAGTCTGGCAGTGAGGGCACCAGAATATCGGTTTCTTGCCCTCGACCATAAGACCTTTATCATAAAGGTTCTTTATTGTCCACCAACCGGATTCTATGTAGTTGTTGTCGTATGTCAGGTAAGGTTTTACCCAACCTTTCCAGGCACCTATCTGCTTATAGAAATTCATCCATTCTGTCAGGTTAGACGTTGCGAACTCGCGGCAGGCACCTATGAACTTCTCGACACCTATCTTTTCTATGTCTTGCTTGTCTTTTATGCCCATGTCTTTCTCTACTTTGTTTTCGATAGGTAGGCCGTGGCAGTCAAAACCTGGCTGGAACCAGACGGCGTGGCCTTGCATGTGTTTGAATTTACCCCAGATGTCTTTGAAGACCATGGTCATGACATGACCTGCGTGAGGGAGACCGTTGGCGTAAGGTGGGCCGTCGACTAGGTAGAATTTCTTTCTGTCTTCTGTGGGCTTGAAATCTGTTATCGTCTCTATTATCTTCTTCTTTTTCCAGACCGCTCGTACTTCCTTTTCAATAGCCAAATGATTATATTACATATAAATCGCACCTTGATGTATCTAGTCCGCAAAAAGTTTTGCAGATATGCCACTGTCTAATTTTGGTGATAAGTTTTTTATATCATTCGTAGGGTTTTGGAAAATATACAGTGTTTATTAGTGGTATGAAGGAATACATATCCATAAATCTCATAAGTTAAAAGCTATAATTCCATAAATTGATATGAAAATGACAAAAAGGCATTAAATGTTATTTTTAAGGGGTTTAAATAGGTTTAAAAAAATTCAAAACAATAATAGTATCATGGTCAAGCTTTATGTTATAGGGATGGTTCCCGGAGATATGAACACATATCACAGATTAGACCGAGTCATATCTAAATTGAACCCTGACATAATTGCGGTTGAAGAGACGCAGAATGATATTGATTCATTGATGGAAGATGTTAAGGTCAATTCATGTGATATAGACTATTATGGTGAAAAGAGGGATACATTGCTCGATGAATATCCAGACTCAAATGTATATACACTTCGCGAATATATACAGGATGAAATATGGTACTATCTAAGATTGAACCGATCGAGAGATGGAGGTGCTCAGATTTTTGGGCTTGATGATGCGGATTTTGATGATTTTAGATATGCAGAAGCTATCGAAATATATTCTGCGCGAAAGGATGAGTTTTTGTCAGGAGTGTTTTCTGCAAGACCGAAAGATGCAAGGATGCAGATTAAAAAGGAATACAATGCAATAAACGACCAGACATCATATATTGGAGACAGACCATATCTTATCGTTTCAGATGATGAACTGTTGATGGAGTATTATGAGGCGCGAGACCGTGATACGGCCAATAGGTTGATAGAATTGGTCGATGAAGAGAGCCAAAAAGAAAAAGAAGATGTAGATACGGTTATTGTCTATATATGTGATATGACCCATTTTGATGTTGGATACCAAAACATTTCCATTAATCTGAATTATGTTGAACATTCAAAAAGAAGGCTTTGCGATTTTTGATTGCGGGTGCAGTTGTAAGAGAATATGGATCATCAAGTATGTTTCTTAAAAACATCCCTTTATCTTTTCTTTCAGGGCGTCAAGGTTATCTGTTTTTGGATAGGTATTGATTATCGACTGGATTGCACCACCATCGTCACCGTCTTTTCTCGGGATGATGTGGATGTGGACGTGCGGTACTTCCTGCCCTGCGGCTTTCTTGTTGTTCAGGCCGATGTTTGAACCGTCGGCTTCTGTCGCTTTCTCTACTGCAATCGCTATCTTTTTGACTGAGGCGAACAGGTCTTTTACATCATCTGCGTCCATGTCTGTGAAGTGCGCATAATGCTTTTTCGGGATGACTACGGTGTGGCCTTCTGCGCAGGGGGCTATGTCAAGGAATGCTATTGATGTATCGTCTTCATAAACTATTTTTGCTGGAATCTCGCCAGATATAATTTTGCAGAACAGACAGTCCATAGGAATCACTTATTGTTGTTTTAGTTATCAATATATATAAGCTACTTGATATAAGTCTTAGTCTATGCATGATACATTCAAGGAGGTGCACAAGATTGAAAAAAATCTTAAGAGTGTGCCCAAATCGCTTAAACTTCTGTCTTTAGCATTCCTAATCTATTCATTCTCGTGGGGGATGATACTGCCGTACTTTTCAATATATCTTGCAAGCATAGTGCCAAACTATTCGCAGGTTGGTTTCATAATATCGCTCATGTCAATTGTTGCGGCAGTGATATCAATTTTTATCGGCGACCTAATTGACAAGGTCGGGCGCAAGAAGATACTTCTTTTCGCATTCATCAATTACTTGGTTATCGGTCCTATCTATACTGTGACACACAGTGTCAGCGCGCTTGTTGCGGCAAGAGTATACCATGGTGTGGCCGCGGTCGGTATCTGGATCCCGGGAAGGACCTATGTCAGGGACATATCACCCGCGCACAAGAAATCCGAGTATATGGGTTACTTCTATACGGCGAGTGCGCTGGCATACACGATAGGTCCCGTATTCGGCGCATTGATTATCACATTTTTTGATATAAGGTCATTGTTCTATGCTGTCGGGTTTGCGGCCATAATCGCTGCCACAATAGTGCATCACATCCCAGATAGCATCAAGCCTAAAAGAAGCATTTCACAAGGTCTAAAAGATGTGATGTTCAAGGATAAGTTCATCGCAAAAGAGCTTAAAGATTATACTGATGAGAAAAGTATGGGTGTCAAGGTCACCATGATATCATTCCTGTCTAAGATGTCGTCTGCAATCCTTGTCATGGTGGTGGCATTATACATAAACTCTATCGGTGGGAGCCTGTGGCAGATCGGGCTTGTGTATTCACTTATGTACCTCCCTTTCATATTCCAGTTTGTGTTCGGTGAGATGGCAGACACTTTCGGTGCTAAAAAGATATTGACTATTGGCGCAAGTCTTGCTTGCGTATTCTTCTTTGCATTATTTTTTGCTAACAATTATTCATACATATTATTGTTTACGCTTTTAGGAAGTTGCGGTCTTGCCATGGTCGCGCCCGTCGTCTCAGGATATGTGTCAAGGATGGCTAAAGAGAACAATGGTGAGATTACGGGGATCTATGGTGCGGTTGCTGACATGGCAGCATTCACCGGTCCGTTGGTCGCGGGATTGATTGCTGATATGTATGGGCTTAATTTCGTGTTTGTGTTTGCAGCAATTGCCATGTCTTTTGTGATCGGTATTGCGAGACGGATGTGAAATGAGAAAATAATTAATTCTGACCTATAAGATGTGAGAAAAAGCCGAACACTAAAATGTTTTGATATAAATTGTATCTGTGTGTTTCAGTCTTTTGAATATATCATGTATTCTGTAATCAGCAGGAAGACGGGGAACAGGACACTTAATACAATCTGTGTATCCGGACCTATCGTACTTATTCCAGCTATCATGTTCAATGACCTGAAGACCAGATATATTATCGCACCTAAGGTCAATGCCTGAAGAGTTCCGAACATCCAGAATAAATTCTTTTTATCCATAAAGATATTATGGTTTTAAGACTCATATAGTTTTTGTTTTATTCTTGTGTCAAAATGAAAGCTTTGAATAGTCCCTTCAACTGGCGCACAGGATTGCTGAGGCTTTAAATAGCACAATCGATGAGACCTTCATCTTTGAAGAGGGAGATTAGTTATTTTTTATTATAATGAAAAAGAAAAAAAGGCGGGAATCAATTCCACGCCCCAAATCCTATCTCATCTTCATAGAAGGATGCACCTTCACCGCTGTAAACTTCCATCAAAACACAGAATGAACCCCAAATCTCTTCACATTCATAATCTGCTGACGGCTTTGCAGCAATCTTTACAAAATATGCCCAGGATGTTCCGTTTTCATCCGTCCCTGTCATCGTATTGGTCTCCCAGGCGCCGGAACCGATGTAACTGTCGTAGCCATAGTGCCTGTCAAGCATTCCATCACCGTCACAATCTGTATTGCTCAGCCATGCATCATTCCATCCCATAACCAGCTTAACATCGCCATAGTTCTCTACGCACCAATCATGGTCGGCTCCACCCGGCCTGTAGACTGGATGATAATCACAGAAGTCACCGTTGAAAGAACGTCCCTGATAATTATATCCCCACTCGTCATAGCCGATAGTCAACAGTTCTCCGTCAGTCGTATACAATTCACCGCTCGGAATTGTTGTGCATTGGCCTGCGCAATCACCTGCCTTTTCCTTAGCCATCAGCCCGTCTGCAGCGAAACCTATCCCTGCAGTTGCCAAAACCATTCCCAGCATTACACTAAGAACCAAAAGTCGTTTCATATCCATACCACCCCGTAAAGTACTAACTATGATATATATTTAGTTTTAGATATATTTAAATGTATGGTTTAGACAATATATATATGCTGATTGAACTTAAAATTCAGCCAAAAGATATTCAAGAAAACAATCAATTAAAAAATAAAAAAAGAAAAGAAAGGACTATACGCAGTCACTGCAAGTCGCATCTTCTCGCCATGGGTGACATCTACCATCACATACGCCTTTCAGGCAACTGTCGCATGAGGATTCAGGTTCAGTTGTTGTGCAACCGGTCGTGTCATATGTGCAGGTTTCTGTACAAGCCAATGCGCCAGCATCATATCCTTGAGTCGTGCATGTCGCCCAAGCTAGATTATCACTGTCACATTCTTCAGCGCCTTCAACATACCCGTTTCCGCAGACATAACTGAAACAACCACTGACATCAAAACCAGAACAATCAGAACTGCAGCTTAGGTTGCCACCATCAAATCCTTGAGTCATGCATGTCGCATATGCAAGATCGGTCCCATCACAGACCTCATATCCAGGAGTAACTATACCATCACCACATACAGGATCTGACTGTGTGAAATAATTGACTGCGCCGTATGCATTGACCAGTCCTGCACCATAACTATCATAAGTGCATGGAACTATACCTATCCAATAATTATTTCCTGCCGTCTTTACAACACCATAACATACAGAGTCTGGATTGATAGGGTCTGCAGTCGCATAAAGAGCTGTCTTTATTTCAGCATCAGTTAAACCGGGATTGGCTTCCAACATCAATGCCACTGTCCCAGATATGTGTGGGGTCGACATCGATGTTCCACTCCAAGAATCATATCCATCTATAATTGGAGAATAGATACTTACTCCTGGTGCCACAATGTCTAATGAAGGACCGAAATTACTGAAATATGCTAAATTATCTGATTTATCTACTGCACCGACAGCTATCGCTCCTGATGCGCATGCAGGGCTACTTACATAGGACCTGTCATTCCCGGATGCAATCACTACTGTGATCCCTTGACTCACAACCCAATTAACCTTTGCAGCCAATGGGTCGCTGTCACAATTTTCTCCTGCAAAATTTCCACCACCGATACTGATACTCATAACTTTCGCATCTGTCAATACGGCAGCCTCCATAGCAGCCATCATGTCAGACTCAAAACATGAACCATCAGAACCACAGACCTTATACATGTAGATCCCTGCATCAGGAGATACACCCATAGCATCAGTGTCGACACCATCAGCAGTTATTATCCCTGATACATGCGTACCATGGCCATGCTCATCATCACAAGTTCCACCTGCAAATGTTTCACAACCGATAATGCTACCATTCAATTCAGGATGATCAATATCAACACCTGTATCCAATACAGCAACAGTTACACCATCACCATAAATACCTTGTGCCCAGACAGAATCAGCACCGATCTGCATATC